>NZ_QPJF01000012.1:0-99652 GCF_003337665.1 Halanaerobium sp. ST460_2HS_T2 | reverse complement strand
CAGAGAAAAGTTAAGTTTTAGTATCTAGAAATACTAAAGGTACAGGCTATTTTAAAAAAATCAAAAAAACCGTGCATTGCAACTTGCAATTCACCCAATTAGAAAACATTCTAATAATCCCTTGACAATTTAATTCAAATCACTTATTATATTTATAGAACTTAATAGTAATGATTACTATTACTAATAATTTAACAGGAGGAATTAATAATGAAAGATTACAAGAAAATGAACACCTATTTAGCAAACTTAGCAGTTTTAAACACAAAGTTACACAATTTACACTGGAATGTTGAGGGTAAACAGTTTATGCAGGTTCACAACTTTACTGAGGAACTCTATGATGATTTCTTTGAAAAGTATGATGAAGTGGCAGAAATCATGAAAATGAAAGGTGAATTTCCACTGGTAAAGCTGAATGAATATCAGGAAGCTGCGACAGTTGAAGAGTTGGATTCCAAAAAATATGGTGTAGATGAAGTATTAAATGAAGTTTTGGCTGATTTAAAAGAAATGAAAGAATTAGCAACAGAAATTAGAAATGATGCTGATCAAGCCGGTGACTTCGAAGTTGTTGGGGCCTTTGAAGATCATGTAGCAGGCTACAGTCAGAATATCTGGTTTGTAAGATCAATTTTAGCATAAATAATATTATAACTTGAAATAACAAAGCCAGGGAATATTCCCTGGCTTTTTCTGTCTTTATAGCTAATCAAAAATATTTTATTAGCCTTGATTAAATTTAATTTCTAATTTCTATACTCCCGGTCACTTCACTATCATCAGTTATTTCTGCTGATTCCTGGTATTCCTCACCTGCATAATAGATGTTACCCTCAACTGTTCCATTATAAAGTGTAAATCCATCTGCCTCTACAATAATATCTCCTACAAATGTTCCTGCCTGAAATCTTGTGTTCGGGCTTTTAATAATCATTTCAGGAGCTGTAATAGTATATCTATCTGTTATATTACGTTCATCATCCTGAGCATAGGCTGCGATTTTTCTATAGAGATCATTTTCTGAATTACCACCATTGTGGAATTCTCCTGCAACTGTTATTGTTTCTTCAAAAGTTAAATCATTCAATGTTGCAATAATCCAGCTGCCGTTAGAACCAATTGCCTCCCTAAAGGCTGCTTCTTCACTTACAATTGAGGCTGTAGTTACTGTATCAGCAGCCTGTTCTTCTTCAGCTGCCTGCTCAGAGCCACCAGAACATGCTGCAAGACCAAAAAGTGATAAAAGAACAATCAAAATTAGTATTACTTTTTTCTTCATCTGATATTACCTCCTAAAAAAATTATAACTTAGTTATATTTTAAGCAAGTTTTTAAAACTAATCTAATTGTCAGTCAGTAAACTTAGCCAGAACTTCCATTAACTCATCAATAACTTCATCGCCTTCCTCATTTTTTACCGCTCGCTGAACACATCCGTGTACATGTTTATCTAAAATTTTAATTCCAACCTTTTTCAATCCGCCCTGAACAGCATTAATCTGATGCAAAATATCAACACAATATTTTTCTTCATCTACCATTCTCTGCAGACCCCGAACCTGACCCTCTATTCTTTTAAGACGGGTAATTAAGTCTTTTCTGTCTAATTCGCATAATGAATTCATAAAAATCCTCCTCATATAATATAATTAGCGATATTAAAATATTTAAAAGATAAATTTGATTAAATAATTCCAGCCGATCAATATTAAGCTGGAATTATTATTTTAATCATTTTATTTGTAATCTGCCTGAACATTTTCTCTTCTTAATAAGTTAGCATTTGTAACTACACTAATTGAACTTGTAGCCATTGCCATCTCAGCAATCACAGGATGTAATAATCCCAGAATAGCTACTGGAATTGCAATTAAATTATAGAAGAAAGCCCAGAAAAGATTCTGCTTGATCTTCTTAAAAGTTGCCCGAGAAAGTTTTACAGCAGTGATTACAGATGATAAGTCACCGCGTACAAGGGTAATATCAGAAGATTCAATTGCAATATCTGTACCAGTACCGATTGCGATTCCAACATTGGCCTGAGTTAGTGCTGGTGCATCATTAATTCCATCGCCAACCATGGCAATAATTCCAAATTTAGACTGCAGTTCTTTCACCTTATCTACCTTGCCATCGGGCATAACTTCTGCCACTACATGATCGATACCTACCTCTCTAGCAATAGCTTCAGCAGTTCTTTTATTATCACCGGTAATCATTGCTGTTTTAAGTCCTAACTTTTTCAATTCTGCAATTGCCTTAACAGAATCTTCTTTTAAAGCATCTGCTACAGCAACAATACCCAGCATCTTACCATCTGCAGCAGCAAGCATTGCTGTTTTTGCCTCATTCTCCAGCCTTTTTAGTTCATCTTCAAAAGCGGCTGTATCAATTCCAGCTTCTTCCATCAATTTTCTGCTACCAACAAGTACTTCTTTACTATCAACTTCAGCTTTTACACCTTTACCAGTAACAGCATTAAAATTAGTAATTCTTCTTACTTCGATTCCTCTATCTTTAGCACCACGAACAATTGCTTCGCCCAGTGGATGTTCAGAACCGGCTTCTACGCTTGCAGCCAGCTGCAATAATTTATCCTGACTGCTGTTTTCTGCCGCAATTAAATCGGTCACTTCTGGTTTACCTTTAGTAATAGTACCAGTTTTGTCAAAGACAATAGTATGCACATCTTTCATTGTCTGAATAGCCTCTCCTTTACGGATTAAGACTCCGTTTTCAGCTCCAATACCGCTTCCAACCATTAAAGCAGTTGGTGTTGCAAGTCCTAAGGCACAGGGACAGGCAATAACTAATACAGCTATTGTAGCGAAAATTGCCAGAGTAACTGTTCCCAATTCAGGACTAACCCAGGGTAAGAAACTCTGAGCCCAGAAGCCAACCTCTCTAAAAGCATCAGGAAAAATCAGCCACGAAACAAAAGTAAGAGCTGCTATAATTAGAACAGTCGGTACAAAAATACCTGTTATTTTATCAGCAAATTCCTGAATGGGAACTTTTGTACCCTGAGCTTCTTCAACCATTTTAACTACCTGAGAAAGGAAAGTATCTTTACCAACTTTAGTAGCCTTAACCTTTATCAAACCATTCTGATTTACAGTTGCACCAATAACTTCGTCTCCCACTTTTCTTTCCACTGGCATTGATTCTCCTGTTGCCATTGATTCATCGACAGAAGTTTTCCCTTCTACAATTTCACCATCAGTCGGAATTTTTTCTCCCGGTTTGACCAGCATTATGTCTCCAGGCTGTACATCCTCTATTGCAACTTCTTTTTCTTCACCCTTTTCTATAATTGTTGCTGTCTTAGCTCCAAGTTCAAGTAATTTTCTAATCGCCTGGGAAGCTCTACCTTTAGCAGTCTCTTCTATATAACGTCCGGTCAAATGGAAAGCCATAATCATTGCTGAAACTCCGGCATAATTAGCAATCGGGGTAAAAAATACAGCCGGACCAGTAATAAAAGCAGCTCCAGTCCCCATTGCAATTAAAACATCCATATTGGCACTACCGTGACTAACTGCTCTGTAGGCAGTAACAAAAGTTTTACGACCAAAAATAAAAAGTGGTGGTATAGCTAAAACAATCATTCCTAAATTAAAAATCGTCATATTTGGCCAGGCAACTCCAAAAAACATCTCGGGAATCATCCAGAGCATAATTGGAATCGTAAAGGCCCAGGTACCCCACATTTTCTTTTTCGCTTCTTTTACTTTTCTCATGTCATCACTTAACTCATCTTCAGCACCTTCAGCAGAATTTTCTGCTTCCTCATCTTCAAAACGGCTGAGTTCATAACCAGAATTTTTTACAATCTCACGAAAATCATTTTTGCTTAAAACCTCTGGATCGTATTCTACTGTTCCTTTTTCTGTAGCAATATTTACATTAGCTCCATAAACACCTTCACTTTTATTTAAAGCTTTTTCAACAGCTGCTGAACAACTAGCACATGTCATGCCATCGATCCCAAAACTAACTTTTGTCTTTTCTTCTTTAACACCATAACCTGTATTTTTTACTATCTCTATTAATTTTTCTCTACTGCTTTTGTCAGGGTTAAAAGTAACATATGCCTTTTCAGCAGCAAAATTAACCTGTGCCTCTTTTACTCCGACAGCCTTATTTAAAGCTTTTTCTACTGTCTGAGCACAGCTGGCACAACTCATATCTGTTATCTTTAAAGTTATTTTCTTATCTGCCATGATATTCGCACCTCCATAATTATTGTTTCAAATCATTCTATTTTAAAAACCTTTAATCAGTTTTAAATTTAAGATTATTTTCCATTTTCTTTTTTTGTTTTTCCATCTCCACAGCAATCTGGAACATCATTTCCATACTGTTTCTCATTTGCTGAAGCCAGTTTATCAACAAACTTTTGCCACCAGCCTTTTTTATTTTTTCCCATAATATTTCCTCCTAAAGCATAACCTTTTTTTAATTAATTACTCTCTTTATTGTCGGCTGAAAAGAAGATATTTTTTCAAAATAAGAATTTAAAATTTTATTTGTTATACCCCTTACATGTATATTGAAATTAAAAATTTTTAAATTTACACAGTCTTTATATAATTATAGCCAGCTTCTTCAACAGCCGCTTTAAATTCGCTTTCTGCAACTTCCTTTTCCAATTCTACAACTGCTTCTCCTTTATCAGAATCAGCTGTTGCCGAAATAACACCATCAATCTTTTCTAATTCTTCTTTAGTATGCATTTCACAGTGCCCACAGGACATTCCTTCTATAATAATTGTTTTTTTCACTTTTTAACATCTCCTTTTTATACTTTATACGTGTAAGGGGTATAATTAATAATAGCATTACATATTCTTTTTGTCAAGTTTAATTTTTTTTTTTAGTTCAATTTCTTTTACAATATCAGACATCAGATTATTAACTTCGACCAATTCCAGACCCGCCTTTTTTATATTTTCTATTGTTCTGCGATTAATGTTAGCCCCCCAAGTGTAAAGGCTGACCCAGTTAAACCAGTCCATAAGTTTTCCTACCATTTTATTCTGGCTCCGCATATGCTCAAGCATCAAGATTCGACCATCTTCTTTTAAAACTCTTTTTAACTCTTTTAACCCCTTAATCGGATCTGGAACCGAACAGAATACACAGCTTGTAACAATTAAATCAAAGTAATTATCTTCAAATCTTAAATTTTGAATATCCATCTGCCAGAGATTTTCCCGCCAATCCCCCATTTTACCTTTTTCCATAAAATATTCCAGAGAATCATAAACAGGAGCAACTCTGTTATATCTTTTTTTAATTTTATTCTTATTACCCATAATTAATTCTCCTTTTTAAATACTACATACCCCTATTTAGTATCTTAAGTATAGTATAACACTCAGGATTAGTTCTGTCAAAAAAATATGCTTATTCCGCCCGGAACAAGCATAATAAGAATTGCTAAACAATTAATTTAATTATTTTTAATTAAAATTTTCTTTTGTCCCTGTAATAAAATCAGTCCTTCTTTCTGCAGTTCTGACAATTTTCTACTTAATGTTTCCTGAGTTGTTCCAATTAAATTTGCCAGTCCTTCTCGACTCAGGGGTAAATTTATTAAAATTCCATTATCTTTTTCTATACCACTTTCTCTGGCAAGTTCCAGCAGCAGCCGCATAGTTTTTTCTTTTGCATCTTCAAGAGCCAGAGACTGCAGTTTGTTTTCTGTTTTATTTAGCCGGCTGGTAATTGCTGATAAGAGTTTATAGGAAAGTTCTGGAGATGATTTAATTAATTTCTCAATTTCAGCTTTCGGAAGCAGACAAATATTACAGTCGCCAACCGCTTCTGCACTACTGCTTAACTTTTCTTCCTTAAATAAAACCAGTTCTCCAAAAAAATCTCCTTCATTTAGTAGTCTTAATATATACTGATTCCCCTCTTCATTACTTCTATATAATTTAACCAGGCCGGACTCAATAATATAAATATTTTTTCCAAGCTCTCCTTCCAGATAGATTAATTCACCTTTTTTAAATTTTTTCTGTTTAACCAGATTATTTAATTTAGCTATTTTATCATGATCCAGATCAGAAAAAATTGGTACTTTTCTCACACATGATTCGTGCTCACATTTTTCCATACTATCACCCTTTAATATTAATTAGGTACCTGCTTTCTCCATTTATTATAACTTTATAGTATAATTTGGGCGAAAACAGATACCCTTTATTATCTATTTAGTCCTTTCTACCTTATATCCTGTTTTTGCAACCGCTTTTTTTAAATCTGCTACTTCTATTTTTTCTGAATCGTATTCTACATTAGCTTTACTGGTTGTATAATGAACATCAGCTTTTTTGACTCCCTCAGTTTTATTTAAAACCTGTTCTATTTTATTTGCACAGTCAGGACAGCTCAGTTCTTCTAAATAAAGTTTAATTTTTTTCATTTTTATTACCTCCAAATTTTATATTATGGTTATTCCTAAAATATTTCTTAAGCCTAATTTCTTTAATTAACTTAAACTTTCATTTTTAATCAATACTATATCTTAATAAACGCATAGCATTAAAAATTACAATTAAAACACTTAACTCGTGAACCAGCATTCCGGAAGCCAAAAATACTTTCTGACCTAAAACCCCTGCCAGCAGAGCAAAAACTACCAGAACAGCAAAGGCTACATTCTGCTTTATATTTCTATTTGCGGCTTTACTCAGGCCTACTGCATAAGGTAATTTGTCTAAATTATCTGCCATCAGAGTAATATCTGCTGTATCAATTGCAGCATCTGTACCGGCTGCTCCCATGGCTATCCCAATATCGGCTGTTACTAAAGATGGGGTATCATTAATTCCGTCTCCTACCATGGCAACTTTATAACCTTCTTTTTGATATTCTTCTACTGCTTTTACCTTGTCTTCAGGTAACAATTCTGCTTTATAGCCGTCAAGATTCAGTTCTTCAGCCACAGATTCTGCGATTCTTTCATTATCTCCAGTTAACATTACAACTTTTTTGATACCAACCCGCTTTAATTTTTCTGCTATCTGATAGGCATTTTCTCTTGGTCGGTCAGCAATAGAAATTAAAGCTATAATTTTCTCAGCCTCTGAGACAACTACAACTGTTCTACCCTGTTTTTCTAATTTATTCTTCTTTCTTTCAATTTTTTCTGGAATTTTAATTCCCTGCTCTTTAAATAATCTGCTGTTTCCAATCATAATTTCTCTGCCATCGATTCTGGCAGTTACACCTTTACCAGTATGAGTTTCAAAACTAACTGGAGATTTAACGCTTTCTTTCAGTTCAGCTTCTGCTTTATTCTTGATGGCCCGGGCCAGGTGGTGCTCAGAATTAAATTCAGCTGCTGCAGCCAGTCTTAAAACCTCAGACTCACTTTTAGCATAAGTTATAATCTGATCAACTTCTGCTTCCCCTTTACTTAAAGTTCCAGTCTTATCAAAAGCAAGCAGATCAATCTCACCTGATTTCTCTAAGTACTCACCTCCTTTGATCAAAATTCCATTTTTGGCGCCATTACCAATTCCAGCTACAATAGAAATCGGGGTTGAGATAACAAGTGCTCCCGGACAGCCGATAACCAGTAAAGTTAGAGAAAGTCTGATACTGCCGCTGATAAAATAAGAAATTACTGAAAGCAGTATAATTCCCGGAGTGTAATACTTAGAAAAACGCTCCATTAATTTTTGAGTTGGGGCTTTTTCTTCCTGAGCTTCCTCCACCAGTTCTATAATTTTTCCAAAAGTAGTGTCATCTCCTACTTTTTCAGTTTTTATTTCCAAATATCCATTCTGATTAATGGTTCCACTAAACACCTCATCTCCCTTTTCCTTACGTACAGGTACTGATTCACCAGTAATGGCCGCCTGATTAATCTCACTCTCACCTTTAATTACAGTACCATCGACAGGTATTTTTTCTCCAGGTCTAACAATTACTTCCTCCTCAATCTCTACTTCCTCTGCCGCAATTTCCTTTTCTTTACCATCTCTAATCACTGTAGCCAAATTTGGTGCCAGATCCATTAAATTTCTAATTGCATTTCTCGCCTTAGCTGTTGTTCGGCTTTCTAAATAGGAACCAAAGGCAAAGAGAAAGGTAACAGCTGCAGCTTCCCAGTATTCTCCTATAATTACTGCCCCTACTGCAGCAATTGTCACCAATAAATTAATACTAATTACCTTCATTTTTAAAGTATTATAGGCACTGATCGCTACCTGATAGCCAGCAATAACCGCTGCAATTATCATAGCTGTCTTAAAAATTAGTGGATTATAATTTAAGAAATTGCTTAACCAGGCCAGTATAATTAAAATTCCTGATATAATAACTATTTTTAGTTTCTTTTTCATCTCGAACAACCTCCCTGTTTAATTTGTAAGACCAGTATAACTGTTTTTTAAAAGGTCAGCTATGATATAAATCATTTTTTACAAAAAAATCCCCAGCCAACTTCAAAATTTAAATCTGAAGTTAACTGGGGTTATGGATATTAATTAATATTCTTTTTTTATTTATCTATCCTGACTAAATTTAAAACTTGAGTAATTTGGCGTTAATAGCTACAATAACTGTACTCATTGACATCAGAATTGCACCCACAGCAGGAGAAATCATAATACCAAAACTGGCTAGAACCCCTGCAGCAAGTGGAATTGCAAAAGCATTATATCCTGTAGCCCAGAATAGATTTTGCAGCATCTTTTTGAAGGTTAAACTACCAAAGTCAATCAGTTTGAGTACATCAAGTGGATCACTTTCAACCAGAATTATATCTGCTGTTTCGGCAGCCACATCTGTACCAGAACCAATGGCTATTCCAATATCAGCTTTTGCCAGTGCTGGTGCATCATTAACTCCATCACCAGTCATTGCCACAAAATCACCCTCTGCCTGCAGTTCTTCCACTTTCTGCTGTTTCTGATCAGGTAGTACTTCAGCAAAGAAATCAGTCAGACCGAGTTCGTTACTTACATATTCTGCAGTTTTCTGATTATCTCCGGTCAGCATCTTAACTTTAATTCCTTTGTCCTTAAGTTTTTTGACAACCTCATAAGAACTTTCTCTAATCTGATCAGCCAGTCTAATCATCCCGACTAATTTGTCATTTTCTAACAGAAAAACTTCTGTAAATGGACCTTCCTTTAAAGCATCATTCGGTATTTCTATATTATTTTCTTCCAGATAACCTGGAGAAACGGCCTTCATATCAGTATTATTAATCTTTCCAATCACGCCTTTACCTTTCATTATTTCAAAATCATCAACCTTAAGCAGTTCAACTTCATCTGTTTTGGCTTTTTTTACTATTCCATTTGCAATGGGATGTTCTGATTCCTGCTCTAAAGAAGCTGCTTTCTGTAAAATCTCTTCTTTATTATAATCATCGGTAAAAGTCTCAACTGCTTCAACTCCAAATTCTCCTTCAGTTAAAGTACCTGTTTTATCAAATAAAACTGTATCTATTTTACGGGCATTCTCAAAAGCAGTTCTATTGCGAATCAACAGACCATTTTTGGCTGATAGGGTTGTAGACACAGCTACCACAAGTGGTATTGCAAGTCCAAGAGCATGGGGACAGGTTATAACCATTACTGTAGCCATCCGTTCAATTGAGAAAGCTAAATCTCCCGTAATATATAACCAGCTGCCAAAAGTAAGAGTACCAGCAGTAATCGCAATCAAAGTCAGCCAGAAAGCTGCTCTATCTGCAAAATTCTGAGTTTTAGATTTTGCTGCCTGAGATTCCTTTACCATCTCAATTACCTGAGATAAGTAACTATCCTCACCAGCCTTTTCAATTTTAATCTTAATTGAACTATCCCCATTAACTGAACCTCCAATGACTTCTTCATCTTTTCCTCTCTCAACAGGTTCTGACTCACCAGTTAACATTGATTCATCTATATAAGAATCTCCCTCATAGATTACACCATCAGCAGGGACTTTTTCGCCTGGTTTGACCAGAACCTGGTCTCCTTTTTTAAGCTCTTTTATCTTAACTTCCTTGACTTCTCCATTAACAATTTTATGTGCCTGATCAGGCATTAATTTTGCCAGTTCCTCTAAAGCCTGCGAAGCACCCATTACCGAGCGCATCTCTATCCAGTGTCCTAAAAGCATAATTACAATTAAAGTTGCCAGTTCCCAGAAGAAAAATCTACCTTCCAGGCCAAATACAACCGCTCCACTGTAAAAATAAGCGACAGAAATTGCCAGAGCAATTAAAGTCATCATCCCTGGATTTTTATCACTCAACTCATCTTTAAGCCCTGTTAAAAAAGGCCAGCCACCATAGAAAAACATAACGGTAGAAAGTAAAAATAACAAATATTTACTACCTGTAAATTCCAGTGTATAACCAAAAAAGCTTTGAATCATAGGTGAAAGTACTAAAATCGGTGCAGTTATCAGCAAAGATATTTTAAAGCGTTTTTTAAAATCTTCAAGCATTTTCTGATGATCCATTTTTAATACCTCCTCATTCAACTATACCCCTGTCATGTATCTTAATCATAGTATAACACTCGGAATTGTTTGAGTCAAATCTGTCAAAAGATAAAATAACTCAATTTATAACAAAAAATTTATGATTAAACCCAAAAATAAAACCGCAATAAAGGTAAAAGCAATGAGCTTTTTAAATTTTCCATTCCCTTCCATCTCCATTTCGTTTGCTGAATCGCTGTGATGTTTATTAAACTTCTTTCTGAGAAAAACTAGCCATCCAGCCAGAAAAGCAAAAAACACATTTAAATAAAAAGTATAATCTATTTTAAAACGAGCAACTTCACTTACAACTCTCCCGCTGTCGGGCAATATATTGAAAACATCAAAGATTCCATTTAAGATAAGGGCTGTAAAAACAATGCTAATATACATAATTACAGCTATATAGAAAGCTACTTTTTTGCCATAATATTTAATATTTACTGCTACTAAGGGGGGGACCATCAAATCCGAATAAATAAAGCCCATTATTCCTGCAAATAAAACTCCATTATTATTCAAAATTGTAGCAAGTGGAATATTTCCCATAGAACCTATAAAAGTTAAGGCAGCAACAAAGGGAGCTACCATAGCATTTTCAACTGCTACAAGCCAGTCAGGCAGGGAGCCGGAAAGTTCAATCAAAAATATTTTATTCCATACTTCCGTTGGTACAAATACTGCCACAAAACCAGCTACAGTAAAACCAATTAAAATTTCTTCCCAGACCATTTCCCACTCACTTACAAAACTATTACCAACCATTCTCCAACCTTTTTTACTTTTCAATCTCTCTTTCCAGTTAAAATCTTCTTTAATATCAGGGCCTTCTTTTTCAACCTTCTTTCTGGCCTGTTTTAACCATTTTTGGGGATATGTTAGTTTAAATAAAATACTGCTGATAATAATTAAAACTAGACCACCAATAATTTCTGCCGCTAAAAATTCCCATCCCAGAAAAATAAAAATTAAAATTCCAAGCTCTATCACAAGATTGGTAGAAGCAAACATAAAAGCAACAGCAGCTATAAAATTTGCTCCTTTTTTTACCAGAGCCCTTGCAGCTGCAAGAGCTGCAAAAGAGCAGGAAGAAGATGCTGCTCCAAAAATAGTAGATAGAGATATACTTTTAAAATTAGCTTCTCCCATATAACGGGTCAATTTCTCTTTCGGTATAAATGTCTGAATCATAGAGCTGATAAAATAACCTAAAATAAATGCCCAGGCAGATTTCCAGAAAAAGCCGAACGC
Organism: Halanaerobium sp. ST460_2HS_T2; assembly: GCF_003337665.1. Taxonomy (NCBI): domain Bacteria; kingdom Bacillati; phylum Bacillota; class Clostridia; order Halanaerobiales; family Halanaerobiaceae; genus Halanaerobium; species Halanaerobium sp. ST460_2HS_T2. The sequence continues at coordinate 87,901 of NZ_QPJF01000012.1, read as the reverse complement.
TGTAATAGTTGCCTCTCCGTATAAGCTTAAGAATTCACCCATTATAACACCCTTTCATTTTTTATATTTATTTTTACTGAGGAATCTAGCCAGCTATAAATTTTTAAGCCTAATTTTTAATTTTTTCTCCTTAAGTTCAATTAAATATAATACATATGACCCTCACTTTTTTCTTTTTGCACTTCGCGAATTCTCTGTTTTAAATCAGCAAGGGTAATCGATTCCATTAAGTTATGCATACCTCTCTCCAGTCTTTGCCAGATCTCTTGAGAAACAGTCTTAAAAACTACTTCCTCACTCTGGTCATCCTGAATTTGAACTTCGGGAGCTATTTTCCCCTCTAATATATTCAAAATATCTGCCAGACTAATTTTTTCCGGTGGTCGATTTAATAAATATCCACCATGAGCTCCTCTGACACTTCTAATTAAACCGGCTTTTTTTAAATCAGCAAAAATTTGTTCTAAATATCTTTCTGAAATATTCTGTCTCTCTGATATTTCTCGCAGTGATACAGCTTCTGTGCCTGCATGGACTGCCAGGTCAATTAAAGCTCTGACCCCATATCTACCTTGAGTTGAAATTTCCATTTTATCAACACCTCACAATGCATTTTAAATGATAAATCTAAAGATTAATGTTTATTATTTTACTAATCTAATTTTACTATAGCAGGAAATTTATATCAAATTAGACTTGACAATTCGAAAAGAGAAATATATAATTTAAACAATATATACGTTAATTCCTATAGATTTAATGTAGATTAGGAGTGGTTAAATGAATTTACTTAATATTAAAGACGTTAATAAAAATTTCAAACAGGAAAATGGCAGGCAATTAGAAGTATTAAGAAATATTAATTTAAAAATTAAAGAAAAAGAATTTATTAGTTTTATTGGTCCTTCTGGATGTGGAAAATCAACACTTTTAAATATTTTAGCAGGACTAATTCCCGTTTCTTCGGGACAGGTAATGATAAAAAATAAAATGATTCAAAATCCTGGTAATGATAGGGTTATGGTTTTTCAGGAAGCTGCTCTTTTCCCCTGGCTTACAGTTATAGAAAATGTTCTTTTTGGATTAAAAATAAAAAAAATAGATAAAAAAAAGGCATACCAAAAAGCTTTAGAACAGTTAAAAGCAGTTCAGCTTGATGATTTTAAGGATTCTTATCCTCATCAGCTCTCTGGTGGGATGAAACAGAGGGTAGCAATTGCAAGATCACTGGTATTAGATCCAGAAATTTTGCTGATGGATGAACCCTTTGGTGCCCTGGATGAACAAAGCAGATTAATGCTCCACCGACAGTTAATAAAACTCTGGCAGAAAACAGAAAAAACTATTGTTTTTGTAACTCATAATATCAGAGAAGCAGTTAAACTTTCTGACCGAGTAATTGTTTTTGGCAGTAATCCTGGTAGAATTATAGAAGAATTTAGAATAGATATTCCACAGCCTCGTGATAGAGAAAACTCTGCTTTAATTAGAATTGAAAATAAAATTCTAGATTTACTTGAAGAAGAAATTGAAAGCCGGGGTGAAAATACTTATGAAAAAATTGCTACCTAAAACTATATTTATTTTATTAATTCTTGCCGTCTGGCAGTTTTTATTTCAGTTAAACATCTGGCCTGATTTTCTTTTTCCCTCTCCTGGAATGGTAACTTCCACCTTAATAGAAGGGTTTAAAGATGGAACTTTTACTTTTGCTATCACTGCCAGTTTTAAAAGACTGCTTATTGGTTACAGCCTCTCTCTTCTCTTTGGGCTGATGTTAGGAGTATTAATTGCCAGTTTTCAACTGGTTGAAGATACAATTGGACCATTTATACTTGCCCTGCAGAGTGTACCAAGTGTTGTCTGGCTTCCATTGGCACTACTCTGGTTTTCAATGGGAGAACGGGCAATAATTTTTGTTGTAGTTCTCGGTGGAACCTGGAATATGGTGATTAATGCCAGTACAGGTATTAAAAATGTACAGCCTGTTTTAATTAAAGCTGCTAAAACAATGGGAGTTAACAAAATACAGCTCTTCTGGAAGGTAATTTTGCCAGCAGCTATTCCTCATTTAATAACTGGAATGCGCCTCTCCTGGGCTTTTTCCTGGCGAGCATTAATGGCAGGAGAACTAATAGGAAGTGGTGATGGTCTGGGTCAGATCTTAATGTGGGGCAGAGATATGGGTAATATGAGTCTGGTTATTACAGTCATCTTGCTCATTGGTTCGATCGGCTATCTCACAGACAATTTTTTATTTAAAAAAGCAGAAAAAGTAGTTCTCAATCGCTGGGGATTAAATAGTAAATAAATTAAATTTCAATATTTTTTAGTTAAAATCACCAAAGCTCTATTTTGTATATTTTATTAATCACAACTTAGCAATCAAAATTCATTAAATATTATAGCTTAAAAGGAGAATTTCAAAATGAAAAAAAGAAATCTTAAAAACAGTATTTTAGTCCTGGTAATTTTTAGTTTATTATTTTTAGCAGCAGCTGGAACAACAGCCGCTTCCGACCTTGAGGAAATAACTATTGGTTATTTCCCCAATATTACTCATGCACCGGCAATCGTTGGAGTTAGTGAAAATATATTTGTAGAGCAGCTGAATGGAATTAAGATCAAAACTAAAATTTTTCCCAATGGATCTCTTTTCATGGATGCCTTAGCTACAAATCAAATTGATCTTGGTTATGTTGGACCCGGGCCAGCGATTAACCGCTATCTGCAGGGAGCAGATGTAAAAGCTCTGGCAAGTGCCAGCACAGGTGGAACAGTGTTGGTAACTCGAAAAGATTTTGAATATAATTCCGTAGAAGACTTAAAAAATAAAATTATAGCTACCCCTGCTCTGGGCTGTACGCATGATCTACTTTTTAGACAGTTAATTAAAGACAATAACTTAAATACAAATCGACGGGGAGGCAGCATTGATCACCGGGCTCAGAAACCAGCAACAATGGTTGGACTTTTTGCCACCAAACAGCTTGATGCAGCAGTTGTTTCCGAACCCTGGGCAGCACGGATGGAAGCAGATCTTGATTCTAAAGTGGTTGTTGACTGGAATCAGATGCCCTGGAACGGCAAATTGCCAGCAACCTTAGTTGTTTCAACTAGTGAATTTATTAAAAACAATCCAGAACTAATTGAAAATTTTCTTAAGGCTCATCAAAAAACAGTTGAGTATATAAACAATAATCCAGTTGAAAGCAGTAATATTATTCAGAAGCAAATTAAAGAAATAACCAGACAAAAATTATCTCTGGAAATAATAGAGCGTTCAATGAAGAGAACCAATATCACTTCTGAGCTTGATAGTTCTGTAGTTCAAAAACTGGCTGATCTTTCTGCAGAATTAGGTTTTATTAAGGGAGATTCTAATCTTGATGGATTTATTGATATCTCATATTTAAATAAAGTAACAAAATAAAAAATTTGTTATTACTCTATATTTTTGAAATAATATAGTTAATACTATAAAGTAAGGAAGGATAAAGATGAAGGTAGTAAATAAGATAACAGAATTAATTGGAGAAACTCCAGTTGTTAGATTACAAAAAATGGCCAGTAAAAACGATGCAGCTGTTTATGTTAAGTTAGAGTATTTTAATCCTAGCGGCAGTGTTAAAGACCGTCCTGCTTTAAATATGATTAAAGAAGCAGAAAAAGAAAATAAACTAAAAAAAGGTGGCACAATAATTGAGCCCACAAGTGGTAATACAGGGATTGGGCTGGCAATGATTGCCGCAGCCAACGGTTATAATTGTATTATAATTATGCCTGATAGTGCCTCACAGGAAAGAATAAAGATTTTAAAAGCTTATGGAGCTGAGGTAGTGCTTACTCCTGCCCAAAAGCTGATGCAGGGGGCTATCGATAAAGCTCATGAGCTGAAAAGAAAAATTAATAATTCTTTTATTCCCAATCAGTTTAAAAATCCAGCCAACCCAGCTGTTCATCAAAAAACAACCGCTTTAGAAATTTTAGAACAGATGAACGGCCAGCTGGATGCCTTTGTTGCCTCTGCCGGTACAGGTGGAACTATTTCCGGTACCGGAAATAAACTAAAAGAAAAACTACCTGAATTAAAAATTTATACTGTAGAATCAGAAAATTCTCGAGTTCTGGCCGGCGGTCAACCGGGACCTCATAAAATTCCTGGTACAGGACCTGGTTTTATTCCTCAAACACTGGATAGTACTATCTATGATAAAATTTATCATATTTCTGATTCTGAGGTAATAGAAACAACCAGAAAACTGGCAGCAGAAGAAGGCCTGCTTCTTGGACCTTCTTCTGGTGCAGCTGTCTGGACTGCACTAAAAGTAGCTAAAAATTTAGACCCCGAAAAAAAAGTGCTAGCTATCGCAGCCGACACCGGCCAGAGATACCTTGGAGGAGAATTTTTTAATTAAATATGCTCATTAAATAATAATAGAGCTTTTTTTCAATGCTGCAACAAATATTATTTACTTTAAAAAGAGACCAGTTATTAACTGGTCTCTTTTTCTATCTATAACATAAAGTTATCCAATATAAGATATTATTATTTTAGTATTGATAACAAATGATATATAATAATTTTAGAAGCTTTGTTTTGTGAATAATATTATAAATTAACTTAGAAGGAATTAAATTACTTACTTATTTTTTTGTCTTTATTTTTTGCTTTTATTTGCGAATTTTAGAACAAAGTTTAGGGGGTTTAAATTATTAATAATTAACAGGGAGGATGTTAAAAAAATGAAAAAAACAGAAAAAATTTTAGGATTTATAGCAATAATAATTGTTTTTGTTGCAGCAAAATTCTGGCTGAAAACCGATATTTTATTTTTTAGATTATTAGCTGGCTCAGGTTTCGGTTATGCTCTTGCCAGAGCTTATACTGGTTTTGCAGGGAGTGTAAATAGAGCTTACAGAACTGGGTCAACAAAATTAATGCGTACTTTAATGTTCATGTTTTTTATTACAGCTGTTTTAATGACAGCATTTTTATTTGGTAAAGATCCAGCAAGTTATAATCTCTGGATAAAACCGATCAACATTGGTTTAATGCTGGGGGGATTTTTATTTGGCTTTGGAATGTCTATTTCTGTCTGCTGTGCAAGTGGAGTACTTACAGATTTACCCCAGGCTCTTCCACGTGCATTTACAACTCTAGTTTTCTTTATGTTTGGAGTATTTATTGGTTTTCCAATCCAGAATACAGCCAGCTGGGTACAGGAATCCTGGTTTAGCTCTTATATTGGATACAGGACTATGGGAGGGGTCTTCTTACCTGACCTATTCCAGGGAGATGGTTTTGAAGGTTATTTAGGTGGATTACTTGCCCTTGGAGCACTTTGCCTTCTATTTACTATCTTATCTTATATGTATGAAAAACATAAGAAAAAAACAGGTGAGTACAGCGGCTTAGAAATTGAAAGAATCCAGGAAAATCTGCAACCAATTGACTTAAAGAATTTCAAATTATTTAGTTCAGATACATATTATCACTTATTTGAAAAACCCTGGACATTAAAACAGGGAGGCATAGCACTAGCAATTATTGTTACTATTCTAATGGGAGTAACTGGATATGGATGGGGTGTTTCTCAACCTTATGGTATCTGGTTTGGAAAAATATTAATGTTGTTTGGAGTTTCTGCTCAAAGTTTATCTGAATTTACTAAACTGTCAGCTGAGACTTTTGCTACTCCATTTTTTGAACACCAGATCTCAGTTCAAAACTTTGGTATTCTCGTTGGAGCAATAATTTATCTTTTAACTGCAGGTAAATTTATGGAGTTTTTCAATTCAGAACTTCATATCAGTAAAAAACAAGGGCTAATGTATGCTCTTGGAGGACTATCAATGGGATTTGGAACACGTCTTGCTCAGGGATGTAATGTTGGAGCCCTATATACACCAATTTCTAATTTCTCTCTTTCCGGCTGGGTCTTCCTTGTCTTTATGATTATCGGAGGAGTAATTAGTAATAAATTTAGCGAAAAAATTTATTAAAGTAAGCAACATACTCTTTCAGTCACTTTTTAATGGCTGAAAGAATGATTTATAATAAAAAATTTACAGGAGGAATATAATATGAGTAAAAGAGTTTTAATTGTTGGGGGAGTAGCTGGTGGAGCTGGTACAGCTGCTAGAGTAAGAAGACTGGATGAAGATGCAGAGGTAATTATGTTTGAACGAGGTTCTCATGTATCCTTTTCTAACTGTTCTTTACCTTACCACTTAAGTGGAATTGTTAGAGATTGTGATGATTTAGTCTTAATGTGTCCTTCAAAGTTTGCTGAACAGTATAATATCGATGCTCGTGTTAATAGTGAAGTAACAAAAATTAATAGAGAAGAAAAAACTATCGAAGTTAAAAATTTAGAAACTGGTGAAACATATACTGAAGCCTATGATAAATTAATGCTTTCTCCCGGTGCAAATCCAATCAGACCTGGAAGCATTAAGGGAGTAAATAATGAAAACGTCTTTACTATCCGCAATGTAGATGATATTGATCAATTAAATCAGTATGTTAAAAATAATAATGTAGAAAATGTTGCAGTTATTGGTGCGGGCTATATTGGAGTTGAAATCGCTGAAAACTTTATTCACTCTAATAAAAATGTAGCTTTAGTAGAAGCTATGGACCAGGTACTGCAGCCGCTAGATTTTGACATGGCTCAAATCCTCCAGAAAGAACTGCATGATAATGGAGTTAATATTGTTCTATCAGATCCACTAACTGAAGTAAATGATGACCATGTTATTTTAAAATCTGGCAAGAAAATTGATGCAGAAGCCGTTGTTTTAGCTATTGGTGTCAGCCCAGAAACCAAGTTGGCTGAAGATGCAGGCCTTAAAATTGGAGAAACAGGTGGAATTGAAGTAAATCACAACTATATGACAAGTGATCCTGACATTTATGCTGTTGGAGATGTGATCGAAGTTTATTCTAAGATTGCTCGCTCTAAAACAAGATTACCACTTGCTGGTCCTGCTCAGAGACAGGCTCGTGCTGCTGCAAACCATATGTACAATATTCCTAATAAAAATAATGGAGTAATTGGAACTTCAGTAATCAGAGCCTTTGATTACAATGCTGCTGCAACAGGTCTAAATGAGAAGCAGCTAAAAGATGCAGGAATTTCTTATGATTTTGTTTATGTAATCCCTACCGACAAAGTTGGTTTAATGCCAGATGCAAACCCGCTGCACTTTAAATTACTATATGAGGTGCCAACTGGAAAGGTATTGGGTGCTCAGGCAATTGGTAAGGGTAATGTGGATAAGAGAATTGATGTAATAGCAACAGCAATTTTATTTGATGCAACTGTAGAGGATTTAACAGAATCAGAATTGGCCTATGCTCCTCTATTCTCTACTCCAAGAAATGCAGTTAATCAGGCAAGTCTGGTTGCAACAAATATTATTAATAACCGCTATAATCAGGTCCCTGTTACAGAGGTCAGAGAATTAGTGGAAAATGATGCCTTTATCGTTGATGTCCGCGAAAAAGAAGAATATGAAATAGGTCATTTAGTTAACTCAGTTAATATTCCTTTAAGTGAGCTGAGAGAAAGAACTGATGAAATCCCTGAAGATCAGCCTGTTTACTTACACTGCCGTTCAGGTCAGAGAAGTTACAACGCTGTTCTAGCTTTACAGGGTAGAGGTTTTGATAATGTAATCAATATTTCTGGTTCCTTCCTTGGAATCTCCTGTTATGAATATTTCTTAGATCAGACAACTGATCGCGAAAAGATTGTAACAGAATATAATTTTGAGTAATTTTCATTGGTAGCCATCCCTTGAGAAATTATCCCAATTATCCCGGTGTCAGATAGTTAGTATCTAAAATTTAAAAGTAATGTCTGCTGAAAATTAATCGAGACTATCGGTACTCTATTTAGACCATCAAGGTTAACCTTGATGGTCTTTTAATCATTTATTCCAATTGATAAATTTTTATAAATATGATATCTTTGATGATAGTATATAACCATTGTTCAATATGATATCTTTGATGATAGTATATAACCATTGTTCAAAATGCTTGTGATAATTATAAGGACGTGTAAATTATGGCTTTAAATAATAAAAAAAGGAGAAATCAGGCTCAAAACTCTACTGATAATACTTCAAGTCAGAATATAAATAGAGAAACAGCTAAAAACAAAAAAACTAAAACTGAAAAAGCACTAACAATTTTGACCTGGGCTGCTATTTTTCTTGTCTGGTATATTATTACCAAACTTGAAATTTTCACCCCAACATTACTGCCCGGTCCACTTAGAGTCTGGAGAGCTTTTTTAAGAATTTTAGATGAGGGTTATAATGGAGTGCCTCTCTGGCTTCATTTAGGTGCCAGTTTTAAACGCTTATTTGTTGCATTATTCTTTGCAATATTTAGTGCGGTTCCACTCGGGCTTTTAAGCGGTTATTTTGATAAAGTAGAAGCAGTGATTGATTCCGTAGTTGAGTTTTATCGACCACTGCCACCACTTGCCTATTATACTCTCTTGGTACTCTGGTTTGGAATAGATGATACTTCTAAGCAGATTCTCTTATTCTTAGCTGCTTTTGCACCGATTTACATTGCCTGTGTTTCTGCAGTTAGAAAGTTGAATCAGGATTTTGTATTAAGTGCCAGATCACTGGGAGCAGCTCAAAAAGATGTTTTTTTCAAAATTGTGCTGCCTGCTTCTCTGCCTGAAATTTTTACTGGAATTAGAACAGCTTTTGGAGTTGCCTACACTACTCTCGTTTCTTCCGAAATGGTTGCTGCGACTTCTGGTATTGGCTGGATGGTTTTAGATGCATCTAATTTTTTGAAAAGTGATGTAATCTTTGTTGGTATAATAGTTATGGGAATCACAGGTGTCATAATTGATGCAGGATTAAGATTCCTGGAAAGAAAGATTATTTTCTGGAAAGGTCATGTCTAATAATGCTTAACTAAAATTCTAAGTTTTTAGATTTAAATTAATGTATATATAAAATGACAGCTATTATAAATTTGGAGGTAAAAAAATGAAAAAGACTTTCTTTAAAAAACTAATTTTACTATTTCTAATAACAGCACTTGCATTAACTTTAACAGCCTGTGGTACTGAACAGTCGAAAAATGGCAGTTCAGAAACAGAAAATGCAGCTGTCCAGGAATCATTACCTAAAGAGATAAATTTGGGGGTTTTGAGAGTTCCAAATGATGAAACTATCGCTCTGGCAGAAGGATTTTTTGACGAATATTTTACTACGCGGGGGATAGAAGTTAATACAAGAGTTTTTGACTCAGGTGTAGAAGCCAATCAGGCTCTTGCTTCTGGAAGTATTGATTTCGCTACCATGGGTAATACCAATGCAATTACTGCTCTGGCCCGCGAACTCAATGTTGAATTAGTCTGGATCCATGAAGTCCTGGGTGAAAATGAAGCTTTAGCAGTCAAAGACGGCTCTGGAATTGAAGATATTGAAGATTTAGTCGGAAAAAGAATCGCAGTCCCCTTTGCTTCTACTGCCCATTATATTCTGTTAAATGTTTTAAAAGAAGCAGGTATTGAAAAAGATGTTCAGCTTTTAGATATGCAGACAGCCGAAATTGTAGCTGCCTGGGAACGAGGAGATGTTCAGGCAGCTTATACCTGGCAGCCGACTCTGGCTCAGCTTTTAGAAAGTGGTACAACTTTAACAGACAGCAGAGAAATGGCTGAAAAAGGTTATATCACAGCCAATGTTGAAGTTGTTCGCAAAAGATTTTCGGAAGAATATCCAGAATTGGTTGCTGATTTTATTTCTGCATTAACTAAAGCCGGAGATATTTATAGAAATGATCCAGAAAAAGCTGCAAAAATTGCTGGAAATGAACTTGGTCTAGAAGCTGAGGTTGCTCTGCACCAGATGCGAGGTACAACCTGGAAAACAAGAGAAGAACTTTTAAGCGGTGAGTTTTTTGGCTCAGTGGAGCAGCCAGGAAACTTTGCCACTGTAATGAAAGATACTTCTGACTTCTTGCAGAATCAGGGTTCAATTGAAGAATCTCCTTCTCAGGAAGCATTCAATGAATATGTTAATTCAGAATATATTAAAATGTCACTGGAAAATGAAGAAAATAATTAATTTAAAATTGATAATCCAATTTAGTAATTAAAAGTGAAGCTAATCAGGAAAGGATATATTTTATGTCTGCTCAAGCAAAAAAAGAGAGCTTAATAAAAATTAAAAATATGAGCCTGGAATATGGTGAAAGCATTAATTCTACTCTTGCCCTTAAAAATATCAACTTAGAAATTAATAAAGGTGAGTTCATCTGTGTTCTGGGCCCTTCCGGCTGTGGTAAGAGTTCCCTACTTAAATGCATTGCTGGCTATGTAAAACCAAGTTCTGGCCAGGTTTTAATGCAGGGAGAAGAAGTTGATGAACCTGACTGGCATCGGGGGGTTGTTTTTCAATCTCCTACCCTTTATCCCTGGATGACAGTTAATGAAAATGTGGAATTTGGACCTAAAATGCGAAATCTGCCAAAGGCTAAAATTAAAGAAATTCGTGAATATTTTTTAGATGAAGTTAATTTAAGTGGATTTGGTGATAATTACACTTTTGAATTGTCTGGAGGAATGAAACAGAGGGTAGCTATTGCCAGGGTGCTGGCCAATTATCCTCAGGTTGTTCTAATGGATGAACCCTTTGGAGCCTTAGACGCTTTGACCAGAGAAAATATGCAGAATTTAATCCGTAATATCTGGGAAGAAAACAACACCACAATCTTTTTTATTACCCATGATGTAGATGAGGCCCTGTTACTAGCCAATAGAGTCGTTGTAATGTCCAAACAGCCAGGAGAAATTATAAAGATCTTTGATCTTGATTTTACAAATCAGATATTGGCAAAAGGAACTAAGGAAGTAATTTATAATGATGATTATTTTAAAATTAAAAATGAAATTATGGATATTATTCACAGTCAAATTGATTGACTTTTAATTTATTTAACTTTAAAAAGGAGCCCAGAAGGGCTCCTTTTTAATATAACTCTAAGTTTTTACTTTTATTCTAACTAATTCAATAACTTTACTGAACTACTTCATAACCCTTATTTGACCATCCATAAGGCTCATTAGCTGGAGTACCCATACCACCATTAAGTGATACAGCATCATAACCTAACATTCTTAATCCAGCCACTGTCTGCCCTGCAGTCTGACCTGTGTAGCAGTAAACAACTAATTTTTTATCCTGTGGAAGCTGTCCAAAATACTGTTCCATCCCAGCACCCCAGGGAATATTAACTGCACCTTTAATATGTCCTTCAGCAAAGGCACCTGGCTGTCTGATTGAAACTACCATCATATCTGCATCAGAATCAATAGCCATTTTTAACATATCTTCAGAAATTTTATAGTTTTTATACATTGAATCTTTAACATCTGCCAGTCCAGCATAATAATCCACAATTGCTTTTTCTATATCTGCATTTATTTCATAATCTGCTGTTCCAGCCAGTTCATTTGCTTTTGTTTCTACTGCATCCTGGTAACCATCAACTTTAGTAATTCCTAAATTCCAGCCAAATCTAACTGACTTAGCATCAAAACCAGCAAAGTTTAAAAGAGCAACTGTCTGATTTGCAGTCTGAGCAGTATAACAATAAACATAAATAGTTTCATCTCCAGGAAGTTTATCTAGAGCAGCCGGAATTGCTTCAGGTCCCCAGGGGACATTTACCGCACCTTTAACATGACCTTCATTGTAAACATCAGGCTGTCTAATATCTAAAATAAAAAGATCTTCTCCAGACTTAACTTTCTCTACAAAAGCTTTCTCTCCGATCATACTATTATCTTCTGGAAGATTTGCAAAATAACCATTTACAGCATCTTCTACTGTATCTGATACCGCAAAAGCTGAACTAGAAACTACCACTAAAGCCATCATAATTATTGCCACTGATAATAAAATTCTTCTTTTCATTCTTATTCCTCCTAATTTTTTGGTAAAAAATGAATCTAACTAAATTGTGAAAACACAATACATTAAAATATATTTCACAAACTTTATTAAATAAAAGTTCTTAACTTAGTGTCAAGAACTTCTATTATTAACTTTTAACTTTCTATTTTTTAAGAACCATCCTGAGCGCTTGGCTCTGCAGGAGCTCCACTGAGCATTCCTTTTGGAGTAGAACTATCTGAAGACCACTCTATCCAGGCACCATCGTAAAGTTTGAGATCTCTATAACCAGCATTATGTAGTGCTAAAAAACTCTGAGCAGCTCTAATTGAAGTCTGACAGTACATTATGACCTCTTTATCTGGTGTTATATCATTATCTGGATAATATCTTTGAATATAACTTGGTGGATAAAATTCTCCATTATCCTTATTATTTTCAACATAATTAATATGAATAGCTCCAGGAATTACACCCTCACTAACCTCATCTGCTGTTCTAACATCTAAAATAACAATATCATCTTCTGGATTATTAACCTGTTCAAGAATTTCTTCCTTAGTAGCAATTAGCTCCTCATTCTTTTCAGCTGCTTTATATTCTACGGCTTCAGCCTCATAGTCACCAGAAACAAATTCTGCTCCAGCTTCTTCTAAAGCATTTAAACCTCCACTAATTACTTTCATATTAGCAGTGTCATGACCATAGACCAGCATTGTCCACCACAGGCGAGCTGCGTCCATATTATTGTTATTATCATAAATAATTACCTTTGTCTGATTGGAAATACCATTCTCTCCTAAAGAAGATTCTACTTTAGAAGCATCTGCCAGCATATTTGGATAAGGACCAAAAGTAGTTATATCATTTCTGGCAATATTTACTGCACCTTCAAAGTGCTGGTCTTCAAAATCACCAGACTTTTGAGTATCAACTACAACTACATCTTCTTTCTCAATCATCTTTAAGGCTTCATCTGCTGTAATTATATCCTGACCCACTTCACCGGGAACAGAAATATCTGCTTCACAGCCTGTGAGAATAATCGCAAAAGCTAATAAAATAAATAATATCTTTGCTGTTTTTTTCATTTTTCCACCTCCAAATTTATATTGTTAAAATTGGAACAATCTCTATTAATATTATAAGACATATTAAGCACTTATGGTTATAACATTTGCTAATAGTATATTCAATTATCAAATGAAACAGCTTTTTCTGAGAATATTTTAAATTGAAAGATTGATTGTGGTATAATAATAACAATCAAAAAATCTTAATTGGGAGCATTAATATGAATACATTTCCAAAAAATATTTTAAATAAAATTAAAAGCTGGCATTTAATATTAATATATTTAATTATAAATTTATTCTTTCTAAATAATTTTCCCTTTATTCATTCAGATGAGGCTTGGTTAAGTGGACTTTCACGTCAGATAATGCAGACAAATAATCCAGCTGCCACTGAAGCTTTCTTTGATCTGCTGCCTCGAAGTCCTCATACAATTAAAATCCTCTTTCATTTTTTACAAATTATCTTTATTAAAATTATGGCTTACCAAATTTTCACTTTTCGTCTGATCTCACTGCTGGCGGGCAGTCTGAGTCTTTTTTTCTTTTATAAGATTTCCATTTTAATCACTGACTCCAAAAATTTAAGTCTGGTGGCTTTAATTATTCTGAGCCTGGATATTCATTTTATTTATAGTTCTCATTTAGCCCGGCAGGAAATTATTTTAGTTTTAATATTTTTAGCTGCCTTTTACTACTATTTAAAAAAAATTGAATATAATCAAGAAATTTATGGCGCCTCTAAAAAAGAATATTCAATCAAAAAAGATATCTACCTGGGTCTTATTCTAGGCTCAAGTATTGGTTTTCATCCAAATGCTTTTATCATTTCACTGCCTTTAATTATGATTTACAGCTGGAAGCTAATTTTTAGTAGAGAAACTAAATTCAAAAATTATCTCAGCTTTGGCAGCACTCTGGCTATCATAGCTTTCTTTTTTGTTTATTTAAGTTTTCAGTTTGATCCCAATTTCATAAGCCATTACAGCAGCTATGGAGCCCAGCTTGGGGTGTTTGATTCTATGCTGCTTAAATTAGAAAACTTCAAGGATTTTTATCTAAAATTATTTTATCAGATAAGCGGTACCTATTATATTCCGCCAATTAAATTTCAGCTGCTCTTTTTTGCAGCTACAGCTCTGCTTTCTCTAATCAAACTTTTTCTTAAAAAAGATGATTTAAATTTATATTTATTTATAAGTCTAACAGCTATTAATCTGGGCTATTTAATCATTGGCAGATACAATCAGACTTCAATTATCTTTATTTTTCCACTTGGCTATCTTTTATTTATTAACCTGATTAAAAATATAAATTTTAAGTTTAAACTTAAGGAAATCTTGATCCTGCTTTTAATAAGCTTTTTAGGCCTGAACAGCATCTTCACCATAATTAAGGACAGCCATTATAATTACCAGGACTATCTTAATCAAATTGCAGAGGTAGTTCCCCAGGATAGCAGGGTACTGGCAAATTTAAATACTGACTATTATTTTGAAAATGAGAGTCTCTTTGATTATAGAAATCTGGCTTATCTCGAAGAAAATAATCTTTCCTTTGCTAATTATATAAAGAAAAATCAAATTAAATATATAATCTACCCGGAAGAAATGGACTATATCTATAATAGCCGACCTAGCTGGAATATTCTCTACGGCAATCTCTATCCCTATTATCAAGAAATGCAGAAATTTATAGCTCAGAGAACTGTTCTAATTAAAGAATTCACCAATTCTACTTATCCAATGAGAATTGTTAGTAAAACCGGAGCCAAAAACTGGTCAGTTAAAATTTATAAGGTTAACTATGCAGCTGAGACTGGAGTTCTTCAAATAGATGATTAAAATTTCTGCTGCTTCGTTTACGGAGATAAGGTAGCTTATTTTCAACAATATTAATTATTTGACCCGGCTCATTTTTCATCACAACGATTCTTTGGGAAAGGAAAACTGCCTCCCTGATATCATGGGTCACAAAAATAATAGTTCTATTTTCTTCCTGCCAGAGCTGAACTAAAAGCTGTTGCAGCTCCTGACGGGTCTGACTGTCCACACTACCGAAAGGCTCATCCATCAACATGATTTCAGCTTCTGCTGCCAGAGTTCTGGCAAGTGCAACTCTCTGCTTCATCCCCCCGGAAAGCTGGTGGGGATAATAATTCTGATAGTCTCTTAGTTTAACCTGCTTAAGATATTTCAAAGCCCTTTCTTTAATTTGAACTGAGCTGAGTTTCAATTTCTTATTTTTAGCTGCCTGCTTAACGGCAAACTCAACATTATTTATTACTTTTTGCCAGGGAAAAAGCTGCTCAAAATCCTGAAAAAGCATTAACCTATCCATGCCCGCTTCTTTGATGGCCTTTCCTTTTTTTAAAAGTTTACCCCCATCGGTTTTGCTAAAGCCGGCAATTATTTTAAGTAAAGTTGATTTACCACAGCCTGAAGGACCTAAGATCGTCAAAAATTCATTTTCTCTAATTTTTAAATTGATATCTGCTAAAACAATCTTTTTTTCCTTTTCAGTCTCAAAACTCTTATTAATATTTTTTAGTTCTAAATAGGAGCTCATTTTAAGCCCCCCATTTCTTAACTGTTTTATTTTCTAACTTTGCAAAAATAAAATCTTCAACTACTATCCCAATCATAATAATTACAATGATTCCAGCAAAGACCCCGGGTAAATCAAAGAAAACACGCCTCTGAAAAATATACCAGCCAAGTCCGCCCAGACTATTAATTGCCCCAAAAAGCATTTCAGCACTGATTAAAGCCCGCCAGGATCTGGCCCAGGCAATTTTTAGGCCGGAAATAAAATAAGGGAGAGAAGCAGGTATCAAAATTTTATACATAAATTCAAATTTATTTAAACGATAATTTTTAGCAATCAGAGTATAGATATCTGGAATAGAATTAAAACCTGTACTCAAATTTAAGCTTAGAGGCCATAAAACTGAATGAATTATTACAATTAAAATTGCCATTCTGCCAGAGCCAAACCAGATCAAAATTAAGGGCATCAATGCAATCCCCGGCAGCGGATGAGCAAGAGCAGTAAGAGTATCGATCAGGCCAGCTGCAGTACTGGAAAAGTAAGCTGTCAGGGCAAAAAGCAAAGCCATAATAGTAGCCAGAAATAGTCCTTGAGCGATCACTGAAAGTGAAAAAGCTATCTGTTTAATTAAAGTTCCATCCTGCAGAGATTTAAATAAAACAATTGAAATTTGATCAAGGCCGGGAAAAATTAGCTCAGAAAAAATACCACTAACTGCAGTCAACTGCCAGATAAAAGCCAACAAAATCCCCCAGAAAAATCTCTGTTTATATTTACTCTTCATTTTGGGAGGCTCCCTCCTCCGATATAGCTTTCTCTCCAGCTAAATTTTCTTCAAAAACCAGCTCAGAATACTGATAACTATTCTTTTCTAAATAGGATTCTGCAGCCATAAAATCAATAAACTTATCCAGACCCTTGATTTTAGAAGTGAATTTCATCCTCGACCAGCTTAAATAATCCCTCATTTCACTCGGCTCAAGATTATAATTATCAGCCAGAATTTCAGCTGCCTCATCCGGTTTCTGATCTATAAATTCTATTGCTTTTCCTAAAGCCTCCAAAAAATTGGAGTAATTTTGAGGCTGCTCTTCATAAAACTGCTCAGTGCTAACACCGACAATAAAGGTGAAATCACCACCAAAGGCTTCTCGGCCACTTAAAATCTTTTTAATACCCTCTTCTCTACTTTCTAAAAAGAGATAGGGAGGTGAAGCAAAATGAGCACTTACTTCTCTACCAGCGAGCAGAGCGTTCATCGCATCAGGATGGCTCATTGTTAAAAGCTGTTCATCAAATCTATCCACCTCTCCAAATTCACGCTCAGCTGCCATCGACAGTAAAATATGCTGAATACTTCCTGGCTGAGGAAGTGCAATTTTGCTATCAGTTTTAAAATCAGCCAGACTATTAATATCTTCCCTATTTGTCATTAAACCCAGAGGACTCTCCGAAAGCCCGGAAATTATTTTCCACCCCATTCCCTTATCTCTGGCAATTAAAAATGGTGGTATAGCCATAAAAGCTATATCAACCTCTCCGGCCAGCATTGATTCTCTAATAGAAGTAGTATTGCTCAGCTGCTTCCATTCGACCTCTAAATCAGGATCAGCAGCTTTCAAAAAATTAAGTTCCTTGATTAACTGGACCGGGGCATAGGCCAGTCCATACTGCTCAGCAATAGTAATTTTCTGCTGACTAGCCTCTTCATTATTTGCACAGCCGCTGATTAATAATAAAACTGAAAGAAAAATTATAATAATAGTTATATATTTTTTCATACTTACACTCCCGATTTCTTTAAAAATTTTCTCCAATTTCTCTGTATACAAGATTTTCTCCGTTCTGATCAATAATTTTTAATTTATCATATACAGCAGTTACCCGCTCTTCTAATTCTACTCTATTACCAGCAAGAACAATAAAATATCCGGCTCTGGCTGTTGCATTTTCTATATCCGGAATCCGGTCTCCAATCTGATAATTAAAGCCAGCTTTTAAAACTCCTTCTAAATCCAGAAGTTCAAATTCATCAGTGATATCTTCAATTTTACCAGGGCCAGCAAAGAAGAGTTGAGAAGATAAATATTTGTGATTGCTCTGAAGTGAGTAATTCTGCAGAGTTTCCTGCTTCAAGGGCAGGCCGGCTGACAGCCTGACCATCATTTCTAAAATATCAATCCCTGTTAGTTCCGGCATGAAATCCCCCTCATAGGCCCCACCTATTCTGCAGGCTATTTCGTTAACCTTCAGCCCCTCTTCTCCAATTAGAAATTGAAAATAGATCGGTCCATTTTTGATTTCAAATTCACTCACAATTTTTTTGCTTATATTTTGAATTTCAAAAAAATAATCTTTTAAATGCTTTGAAGGAAAAAGATGAGAAGAGCAGATTCCAATATGAATACCTGCTTCAAATCTCAGCCGATCTGTAACAGTTAAAAGCTTAGCTTCTCCATTTAAAACCCAGCCACTAACTGTTATTTCATCTGATTTATAATATTCTTCAACTAAAATTTTATCTTCTCTGGAATAAGAAAGAACTTCGTTAAATTTTTCTCTAATTTGGGCAGCAGTATCTAGTTTAAAAACCCCACGCTGTCCCTGACTATCCAGAGGTTTAACAACAAAAGGCCTCCTGAAGTTATTCAAACTTTTGACTGAAAAATCAGCTGCTAAAATTTTATATTTAACCGTTGGAATTGCTGCTTTTTTAAATTTCTTTTTCATGACACTTTTGTTGGTTACAGCCTCAGCTGTCTCTGCTGACAGGTACTGCTTTAAATTCAGGTTTTCAGCCACCCGAGCAGCAGTATAAACTGGCTGGTCTGTTCCAGCGGTTAATACACCATCTACTTCAAATTTTTTTGCTGTTTTAAGATTGGCCTCAAAATCAAAAGTACTGCTTTCAGAACTGAAATCGGCAAATTTTTTGCCGGGAGCATCCTGATAATAATCTGAGACAACAACTTCATGTCCAAGTTCCTTTGCCTTTTTAATTAAACTTAGCTGGGCACTGCCTCCACCAAGAATTAATAGCCGCATCTTGATTCCACTTCCTCTTTAAAAGTACTTTCTCTAATTAGATACTGTTCTTTTTCTGAACGAAAATATTTTAAAAATGAAAGCTCCCCATAATAAATAAAGAGCTTTAAAAATAATTTTAATAACTTTAAAAAGTTATAGTTTGACTCACCATATTTGCGCTGTTTCTGATCAGTATATATATTTGCAATCTCAGGCTTCTCTTTTAAGATAATCGCTGAAAGATAAATAAAAGATTTTTTAGTGCCTTTAATTTTACTCAGGATTTCTCTGCTAATTATTCTATAACTGCTGACTCTAAGCTCATCCTTTTTGGGGGTGATCAGATTAAAGAGCCAGTTGGTCAGTCTGGAGCCCATTCTTCTGTAAAAACTATGTGCTCTCATTTTCGGAATTGCATATACTACATCATAACCCTCTTTAATCTTCTGCAGCAGAGAAGCAATATCAGCAGGCTGATGCTGTAGGTCATCATCCATGGTAATTATATAGTCTCCAACTGCATAATTGAAACCACAAAAAATTGCATTCTGCTGGCCAAAATTTTCTTGCAGACGAATCCCCTTAACTCTGCTGTCCTGGTGATTCAGCTTTATAATTTCTTGATAACTCTGATCTGAGCTGTTGTCATCAACCAATATTAATTCAAATCTAAAATTATTGGCAGCAGCAACTTTTTTCACAGCCTGGTAGAGTTCTCCCAGAGAATTTTGACTATTATAGACCGGTACAACGATAGAAACGAAATCAGTCATAGACTACACCTGCCTGACTAAACTGGAGAAAATATCTTCCAAACTTTTAATAATATAATCTAATTCTATCTGAGAAAGATCTGGATAGATTGGCAGGCGGAGCAGACTGGAAGCAATTTGATTTGTCAGCTGCAGATCTTCTTTTTGATAACCAAGCTTTTTCCCCATCGGTGATGAATGCAGAGGCTGAAAATGAAAGGTAGCTTCTATCCCTCGCGCTTTGAGCTCTTTTAAAACCAAATCTCTCAAATTTTGATTTTTAAGTTTCAGATAGTAAATATGATAATTACTTTTTTTAGCAGCAGGCACCTCTGGTATAAGATCCAGAAAATCTTCAGCTAAAAATTTCTTTAAATTATGATTATAATATTCAAATATTATTTTTCGCTGAGCAGTAATATATTCCATCTCCTTAATTTGGGCAAATAAAAGAGCCATCAATATATCAGATGGCAGATAACTTGAGCCCTCTCCTACCCAGCTGTATTTATCAATTTCTCCCCGCAGAAAGCGAGAGCGATTTGTGCCTTTTTCTCTGATGATTTCTGCTTTTTGAAGCAGTTCCGGCTGGCTGGAATTAATAACCAGGGCACCTCCTTCACCGCTGACCAAATTTTTACTACCGTGAAAGCTGTAACAGCCAAAATCACCCATACTGCCAGCTGCTTCCCCCCGATAAAAACTGTTAACTGCATGAGCGGCATCTTCGATAACATAAATCCCGTTTTTTCTTGCAATATTTCTAATCTGATCCATCTCACAACTAATACCGGCATAATGAACTGGAATTACAGCCTTTGTATTAGCTGTAATTTTCGCCTCAAAATCTGCAGGGTCAAGATTAAAACTATCAGATTTAATTTCTGCAAAAACTGGCCTGGCTCCTTCTTTTAAAACTGCATTTGCTGTAGAACTGAAAGTAAAAGAAGGCATAATTACCTCATCCCCTTCTTTTAACCCTATTAGTTGTGCAGCCATTTCCAGTGCATGAGTTGCAGAGGTAGTCATTAAAACTTTATTTAAAGCAAACTTTTCTGCCAGAAACTCACTTACTCTAGCGGTATAATATCCATCACCACTTATACTATCTCTTGCAAGTGCATCAGCTATATATTTTTTTTCTTTTCCACTAAAATAAGTTTTATTAAATGCTATTTTTCGCATATATTACTCCGCTCCAGATTAAATTTCTAAATCTTTTGTTTAATAACAGATGTGTTTCCCCAGTTTTTTAAAATTGGCAATGAAATTCTTTACATCAGCAGATAAAAATTCCGCTTTTTTATTAATCATATAAATATCATAATCAAGCTCATAATCGATTATTCGGGAAACATTTATTTCTTTAGCACTAAATTCATCTCGAACTGCATTGTAGGGTACAAAAGCAACTCCATATCCTTTTCGAACTAAAGTTTTTATTGCCTCTGTAGAATCAAGGCGCGAAATAATTTCTATTTCAGAAAAATTATATCCTAAATCTGCCAGTGCTTCTTTAAAATTTTCTTTTATTATGCAATCTTCTTTTAAAATCACAAATTTATGATCTAAAATTTCTTCCAGTTCCACCTTTTCTGGTAGATCAAAAGCCGGTGGTGAAATGAGCACTACTTTTTCATTAATTACCTCTTTTGAATGTAAATTTTCCGCCTGAGCCGGATGAGTTGTAAAACCAATTTCACAAATATCACTCAAAACATCCTGCTCAATTTTATCAGAAGCAGCAGCTACCAGATTATATTTGTGATTTGGAAACTTAAACTGCATATTTAATATTGCACAGGGGAGACAGTAAGTAGCAATGGTGTATTCTCCCTCAATCTTAATTTCCTGACTATCCTGTTCATTTAGATCAGAAAGCATTTTATTATAGGTTCTAATTATATTATCAGCATATTTCAATACAACCTCACCAGCTTCTGTCAATTTAACTCCTCTATTGCTACGAATAAAAAGTTCTTTTCCCAGTGAGTCCTCAAGTTTCTGAATCTGCTGACTTAAAGCAGGTTGAGATATATGAGAATTATTTGCAACTTTAGATATACTTTTTAATTCTGCGATCTCTTGAAAATATTTTAGACTTTCTATATGCATAACTACACCCTCTCACTGACTGTAAAATATAATTTATAAAATATTGTTTTAAACTAATGTTCTTAATTAATTATATTATCAATCGAAAGAAATAACAAGAGTTAATCATGAAAGCAAATATTTAAAGTGAAATTTAAATTCTAAAGTAATTTTTTCCACCAATCTTTATGATCAAGATACCAATTTAAAGTTATCTGCATAGCTCTATCATAGTCATATTCAGCTTCCCATCCCAGTTGCTCCTTTATTTTACTGCTATCAACTGCATAGCGATAATCATGTCCTTTACGATCTTCTACATGTTTAATTAACAACTCTGATTTCGACAATAATTCGAGAATTTTTTTTGTGATTTCCAGATTGCTTTTTTCGTTACTGGCACCAATATTATATATCTGTCCATTTTCTCCCCGCCGCATTACCAGATCAACCGCTCGACAGTGGTCTTTAACATAAATCCAGTCTCGAATATTACTTCCATCACCATATAGAGGCAGCTTCTTATTATTTAAAGCATTGATAATAAAAAGAGGTATTAGCTTTTCAGGATACTGATAAGGACCAAAATTATTGGATGATCTGGTAATATTAACTGGCAGTTGATAAGTTTTTGCATATGCTTTAACTAAAAGATCAGCAGCTGCTTTAGAAGCAGAATAAGGACTGGAAGGGTTTAGCGGACTATCTTCCTTAAACTTTCCTTCACTGCCAAGGCTGCCATAAACTTCATCCGTAGATATCTGAACAAATTTTTTAACTCCAAATTTTAGAGCCAGATCAAGTAAACTCTGTGTACCTTCAACATTTGTTTTAACAAATACAGAAGGATCATCTATACTCCTGTCAACATGGGATTCAGCAGCAAAATTAACTATATAATCTATTCCCTGATGCATCAAATGATCTATTTTTTCTTGATCACAGATATCCAACTGTCTAAATTGATAATTAGAATTATTTTCTACATCTTTTAGATTATCCAAATTACCTGCATAGCTTAACTTATCAACATTAATAATTTGATCATCATAATTTTTAAGCTGATAACGAATAAAATTACTGCCAATAAAACCGGCTCCACCTGTAACTAAAATTTTCATCTAATCTAACTCCCTTCCTGCAAAAATTTACTATTATAAAAACTACTTTATCCAAATTATAAAATTCATTAAAATTATTATATCATACTGAGTTTTAATTCTACATAAATCAGACAATTTTTTTGAATAGAACTTGTTTTTCGAACATTTGTATGGTAAAATGAAATAAAATAAATCTTCTTTTACAGGCAAACCATTAATTTATTTGAGAATTTAAATTTATAATAAAAGGAGTTGAAAAAATGAACTTTAAAGATCGTGGTAATAAAAAGTGGAATTCTTTAATGCTGGTTGAACATCAAAAAAGATTAAAAGAACTAAAAAACAGGGAGAGTGACCTTAAAAAACCTGTATTGGATCAGCAACAATTAAGAGAATTTAATTTTAAAATTACTAAAGCTTTAAACCAGAATTTAATTCTCCGTGTCAAATATTATGAAGATAAAAGAATTAAAAATATAGAAGGCAAAATTTTAAAAATAGAAAAATATAAACAACAAATAAAAATTGAACTGTTAAATAAAAAAATTAAAAAGCTGCAATTTACGCAAATTATAAACCTTGAACTTTAACTATTTATGATGTCCACCAATGGTATTTTCTATTCTTGCTTTAATATTTCCTTTTTCTAGATTACGAGCGTAATATAAAACATCTTTCCCCATTTTGCAGGCCAGCTGATCTCTAAGTTGATTGATTTTGACTTTTTTTAAATTATTTTCAAATAAATTTAACTGCTGATAATCATTTTCTGTAAATTTAGTCAGATAAAGACTTATTTTTCGCACCTTTTCTCCCTGATAATGTTTATTCAAAATTATTACAGCTGCCTGATAAATATCATCTGTCATAACAGTTCTCTTTTCCAGAGTGAGCTGTCTAGAAAATCCTTTTTTATCTTCACATTTTGAATATCTCAAAGATAAGGAAACAGTTTTACCTTTTAGGTTATTCTGGCGAACTCTTTTACTAATTTCTTCTGCCAGATTAAAAACTACAGTTTTAATCTCCTCTAAGATATTATAATCTCTGTAAAGAGTAATCCCACGACCAACTGCTTTTTTTTGATCATCAAAATGTCCTTCTACTTCCGAATAATCAATTCCCCAGGCATGATAATAAAGCTGATTACCTAAAATACCAAAATTTTTTTCAAGATATTCTAAAGGGAGATGAGCCAGTTCTCCTACTCTATAAACCCCAATTTTATTTAATTTTTTTTCAGTTTTACTGCCAATACCCCAACAATCTGAAAGTTTTAGCGGCCATAACTTTTCTGGAATATCACTATAATCCCAATGGCAGAGTCCAATTTCTTTTCCCTCATTGTCCATCGCTACTTTAGCCATAAACATATTAGGACCAATACCCATACTACATGGTAAGCCATACTTACTCCAAATTTCTTTTCTTATTTTTTCAGCCAACATTAGGGGATCACCATATTTAAGCCTACTTCCATTTAATTTTAGCCAGGCCTCATCTATTGAATAAATATGAATTGCTTCCAGAGGAAGATAAGAATTAAAAATCTCAGTTATTTTCATTGAAATATCAAGATAAAGTTTCATATTAGCTTCAGCCAAAATTATCTCTTCTCTATCCGGAATTTGAAATAAACGATCTGCAGTTTTAATTCCATATTTTTTTTTCAGTGCAGCAGAAGCAGCTAGAACTACTGAACCCTGCTGCTTTTTATTCCCTATTACTGCCAGATAACCTTTTAAAGGATGAATATTTCTTTTCACAAGCTCTATACTGGCATAAAAAGATTTCATATCAATACATAAAATTTGATTTTGAGGAGCATTACTATAATCAGGGTGCATAACAAAACCTCCTAACGAACATGTGTTTACTTATATTTTAACATAATTACTTTCGTTTAGCAAACTTAAGTTCGTTTGATAAAATGGAGGCAAAAATAATTAATTTTTAAAAAATAAAACTGCTGTAAATTAATACAGCAGTCCAAAAATTTAATATTTTATTCTAAATTCCGGTATCCCAGTTGAATAGGGAGCTATGGCATATGGTTGAAAGTAAACAACCAGATCACCATCTTCAAGATAATAAAACTGATTTTTATCTAAAGTCTGAAATCCATAATCAGCCTCAAAATAAATATCCGGATCTTTTTTTATTGCAGCTTTAATCAATTTTTCTACTTCACTGAGACTCATATTATGACGCTCCAGGAAATCCACCAATTTTAAATCTTTTCCGGTAGCCAGATCAATATTATAACTCAGGCTATAAGGATTACCATGGGCACCTCCGGTATATTGGTAATAATTAAATTTAATACTTAATATTTGCTCAGTATTTTTTGTTTCAAAATTTACTCTACCTACAAATTCACGCCAGGGAAATCCTGACTCGTTAAAATCACGATAACTCTGTTTCGCCATTGCCACGGTATATTCAATAAAGGTCATAATATTATCTCTAAAAAGATCATTATACTTTTTCTGGATATTTTTATGATTAAGATTCATTAAAATTGGAATTTCTGCTTCAATCTGATAAATATTATTTTCTGTCTTTGTAACTGGAATCGAAACTATCTCCAGAGCCACAGTTGGTATTGTTGTCAGAAATAATAAAATAATTACAAATATAATTATCCTATTCAAATCGCAAAAATGATAAAAAGAAATTTTTTCTTCCAATTTTAACAGCTCTTTTCCCTACTTATTTTTTTAACTTGATTCCTTTAGAAGTTATGTCGATAATTTTTTCTTTATATAAACCACCAATGGCTTTTTTAAAACTTCCTTTACTAATTTGAAGTTCTTTTTTTATTTTTTCTGGTGAACTGTCATCATTTAAAGGTAAAAAACCATCCCGGTTCTTAAGTTTCTTTAGAATTTTTCCTTTCGCATCCTCTATTCTACCGTAGCCAATTTTACGCAGACTAACATCAATCTTATTATCTTCCCTAATTTTTTTAATATATCCTTTTAATTTATCT
Source organism: Halanaerobium sp. ST460_2HS_T2 (assembly GCF_003337665.1). NCBI lineage: Bacteria > Bacillati > Bacillota > Clostridia > Halanaerobiales > Halanaerobiaceae > Halanaerobium > Halanaerobium sp. ST460_2HS_T2. The sequence continues at coordinate 62,367 of NZ_QPJF01000012.1, read as the reverse complement.
CCAACTTTAATATCTTTATAAATATCATTCTCATAAACTAGACCAAAATACCGATCATTTATGATTACTGTTGCTCCCAAGTCAGTAAATTTATATACTAAAATATTTACCCTGTCACCTTCACTAAACCCTACATTTTCTGGAGCTTCTTCAATTCCAGTTGTATCAATATCACTACTTCTCATTATTCAATCAGCACCTTTCTTAATTAATTATATCCTCATTGTAACATAAATCAAGAAGTAATAAAACGGTTAAAAACTGCCGCTAAAAATTCTCGGCAGTTTTGATCAAATTTTTTAATAAGAATTTTAATTTTCATCTCGCAGCAGATATTTATTTATATTAGGAAGTGTACCTGCAGTTACCAGTTCGCCAAAATTATTAACTTCATAATTGATATTTTTACTTCCTTCTTCAATAATTTTACGATCTTTTTCACTTTTTATTACCAGAGTTCCCAGTGCCTCTTTAATGAAAATCTGTTTTCCAATTCTAAAATATGTTTTACTCAATTTACTTCCCGCTGCCTGAGAAAAAATTACTTCTTCGGCCTGATATGATCCCCCTTTTAAAAATCCAGGTTTACTCTTTACAATAATTGATTTTTTAGCTCGAATAGTTGAATTATAACAACCAAGACGATTAATAATTACTGAGCCCCCAATATTAATTTCCGAATTTTGTATATAGCCTGTATAGATATTTAAAACACCATTTTGTTCCAAATTAAAATCAACAAATTCTAACAGATTATTTTTAAAATTGGATAATATCTTTTCATCTTTAATTCGCTCTAAATTGGCCATGTTCTTAAAATAAGGTGTTATTTCCTGAAAATATTTTTTTAACTGCTCACTACTTTTAATGCTTTTATTAACATGCAGGATCAAAGTTTTTAATTCAGGGAATTTATTTTCAATCAATAATCTTAAAACCCTACCAGTTCTAAAATTACTGAGATTCATCTTTCTTTTACTGGCCTCTCCTAAAATTTCCTCAACACCTTTATTTAAATCCTCCAGATAATGAATAATTTTTTTCAGAGAAATTATTATTTCCTGTTCTAGATAGTTGCCAATAAACAGCTTGCTCGCTATAATATTATTATTTACATAAAGATCTCCCTGAGTTTTAACTTCCGCATTAGCTATATTTCCCTGCACCTTTAAATCATTGCCTACTTCAACATTAAAATAATCTTTAACATCTCCCTTAACAAGAAGATCTCCCTCGTATTTTATATTACCTGTGTGCTTATCCACATCTCCTTTAATAATATATTGTTTATAAATATGTACTTCAACAGTACCGTTTCTTCTAATTAACTTCGGCTGTCCCCCCTCTAAAGCAATTGCTTTTAAATTATCTTTTGTTAGCTGTACATTTTTTCCAGCTTTCAGTTCAATATTTTTGACAGGAGGCGGAGAAATTCTGTCAGAAAAAATATTCATCCCATATTCTCCTTCAACCGCTTTCTTTTTATAACAGATTGTCTCCCCTTTTTCGATTGAATCTATAACATTAAATAAATTTTCGTCGCGCTGTTTATATTTTTCGCTTTTTATTACCTGGGCATTTTCTCCCTTTTTTGCCTTTTTGCCTTCAGCAATTAAATACTCCCCATTTAAATCCCCTTTTTGAGTCATAATTTTGCTGATTTGATCATGGTTGATTCCATAACTTATATTATAATAATCAAGCAGCTCGAGTATTTCAGTTTTGGATATTTTAGGGTAAACTTTCTTCTGAGATTTGGTCTCTATTTTAATATGATTGGCGGGCTCTTTGTCTTTAATTTCCAATTTTTGTTCTGGAATAAGATCTATCAGCAAATATGCTTTAAGCTTATTTCTGCTGACTTTTATATTTAATTCTTTACTCTTATTAGTTTGTTTTATTTTTAATTCTATTAATTCTTCTATATCCTGACTTACAACTACCTCTTTATTTTCTTTTTCTCCATTAATATATATTTCAACATTCTTCCCGGCAGTTATCCGGGGATATCGTCCCAGACCTTCTGGATTAATAATAGTTAAGTTACCATTTTCCAGATATACAATTCCATCTTTATTCTCCAAAGTTAATCACCTCCCAGATACAATTATACTTTATCTATTTCTCTATAAATTGCATATACACCTATTTGGTTGTTATTTAAAAGTACAGGAAATGCAATAAGTTTCAGATCAATTTCCTCACCCTGAGAATTAATTCTTTTTACTTTTTCTTCAATTTGAGCTCCGGTTAAAACCAGATGAGAAAGTTCCTGGGCTTCCTTTATTTGTGCTGCTGGAACAATTAACTCATCAAGTTTCTCATTTTTTAATTCTTCTATCTCATATCCAAACAACTGCGAAAATTCTTTATTAACGTTAATTATTTTTTCATCAATGTCGAGTAAAACTAAAGCTTCAGGAAAATTATCGAAAAGCTGCAGGTAATGATTACGCTGGTTTTGATTTTTCTGATTAGTATTCCTGGAGCTCATTTCTTCTGGTATAATAGAAATAATATTTTTTAACTGTTCCCCCTCAAATTCAGGTATTAAATAATTACTATAATGTTTTTTAAAATCATCCTGACTAATTAAAATTTTAAATTCAATTCGCTTCCTATTTACTGCTGCATAATTCAGTTTATCTATAAAATCATCACCACTCTGATCAGCAATTTTTAAGTTATTAAATCTTCTTCTCAGATCTTTTTCACTTAATTCAAATAAATTCATTGCTTTTTGATTAAAATAAATAAGTTTATGTTTAGAATCAAATTTTAAAATGGCAGCAGGTAGTTTATTTAAAATTTCTTCTGATTTTTTTTCTGCTTTAATTTCCTTAGTTATATTCTGATGTAGAATCATAACTTCATAATCCCCTATACCTTTAAAAGAAGAAACATACATCCTAAACCATCGTTTTTCCAGCGGAGAATGGCAGGGATAATCCATACTAAAACTGTCCTGTTCATCATTTAACACTGAAAGAATACCATTATAGGCCTGGACAGAAGTTAAATTTCCTTTTTCTGCTCCCTGTTTACAAATTTTAAGATAATTTGTATTTACTCCTACGTTTTTTGAAATTGCTCCATTCTCAGAAGCAAACTGTTCCCAGGAACTATTTGTATATAATATATTCCCTTCTTTATCTAAAATAGAAATATTACCGGGTACTGAATCAAGCGCAGAAGCAGTAAAATACTTTTCTTTGGCTAAGTTTTTATTTTCTAAACTTTTTTTGCTTAAATCATCTTTAATTTCTTCCTGACGATAAATATCATCCAAAACTGCCTTAAATTGTTTTTTAAAGAGCTTTAGTGATTCCTGATTTTTAGTTTCCCTATCTCTATTCACAGGAAAATAGACTATATAAATGAAACCAGCAGCTTCGACTTTAAAAATATGTAATTCAGAATTAAACTCAACCAGATGCTCAGCCAGTATAGCTTTAGTTTCAAAATCATCTGCCGCAATAATTTCTTTATATAAATTTCTATTTAAATCAGTTGTTTTTACAGCTGTTTCAAAATTATTATTTTGCTGTTCAAAAATCTTTATTATGTTTTTTGATGTTAAAACAGCCATTTTTAAATCATCAGTCTTAAAAAATTCAGCCATTATATCAAGTTCTAATTTGAATCTCCGTCTTAATTCTGCCATTTCAATAATTTCTTTCATCTTTTTCACCTCAATTAGATAAAAATACTCATTCTATTGAATATATTCAATAACTGTCTTATCTTTCCTTTATTATCAAGTAATATTTTATTAAAAAATAAAAATAAATTTATAATTTCTCTTGACACATTTTTCACATATATGTTAAGATATAGTTAAGTTAGGTTAATTAAAATTTTAAAGGAAAATTTATTTATGAAAATTAAAACAATTGTATTAATGATTGCAGTTGCAGCTTTATTAGTTGCACCAGCAGTAAGTGCTCAGGACACAGTGTCCTCAGCTTCCAGAGTAGTTGATGCTGATAGCTTAATGAATGCTACTAGCGCAGATGGTGCCTGGATTGTAATTATTCAGCAGGATTTAGCTGTTGATAAAGACATCGTCTTAGAAGGTACTCATAAAAACAGAGGTGAAGTTGACCGTAAGTTAGCTCTTTATGATCAGGATGATGATCATAATGTAACTGACAGATATACCTTAGAAGCACCAAGTATTACTGTTAAGAGCCCAAGCACCAGATTTAAAGCTGGTACTTTTGTTGGTGACGTTTATGTTGAAGCAGAAGGTTTTGAACTAGAAACTGGATTTACAGTTGATGGTAATATCTACTTCGAAAATGAAGCTGCTAAAAATAGTTTTGTTATCTCCGGTGGAGCTACTGTTACAGGAGACTTAGTAAATAATTTTTAATTTATTAAAATAATTAATTGGCCAGTTTTAAAACTGGCCAATTTTTTTATGAACATATGTGATTTTCAAAACATAATATTGGAATATATTGTTATTTAACCCATAGTTTCAATCAATCTTCTCTAATTTTCAATTAAAAAATTATTGGTATTTTACTTTGAGAAATCATAAATTCGGCGTCAATATATCCTGTTGATTCACCATCAAGTTCTAATTCGACTTTTTCCACTGTTGTAATTTTAACCTTTTTCACCAGATGCGACTCTACCAGAGGATGACTAAGATGTCTGCCGTAATAACCTCTGAGTAAATTAAAAATTATTCCTGGTTTAGAAAAATTTTTTAATAAAACTAAATTTATTTTATTTTGCAGCAGATCAGCTTCCGGAGCAATTTTAATTCCTCCTCCAAAATAATTTCCATTTGCAATTATTGCCGAATTGAGTTTCCCCTGATAAATTAATTTATTATCAGCTTCGACTCTCATTTCTTTATTTTGATATTTAAATAAAGTCTGAAAAATTTTAATTAAATAACTCAGACTGCCAGCTATTGTTTTTTGACTTTGATTTAAATTTCTAGCTACTTCTGCTCCCATACCACAATCTGCAATATTGATAAAATATCTTTTCTCTTTTTCTAACTGCTTATTTAAAAATTCAGCTTTTAAAACTTTAATCTGTTTACTCTTCCCTCTCTTAATCAAAGAACTGAACTTTACAGTATCAGTCTGAAGGTTTAAAGTTCTGCTTAAATCAGAGCCTGTACCTAGAGGATAAACAATAAGCTTTGTTCTTCTCTTTCTCCTGCTGGCAGAAAGCATACCATTAACTATCTCATTTACAGTACCGTCTCCCCCCACAGCAATAATACAATCATAATTTTCTGTAACTGCGCTTCTGGCAATTTTTACTGCATCACCAGGTTTTTCGGTATAAACATCCTCAAATTTATTAAACTCTTTTTTAAGTAGGCGCTTTTCTCAGGCCAGATTCTAGCAGTTTTACCACTACCGGCTGCTGGATTTACAATTGCAATAATTTTTTTATCCATAAATAAACCTCTTTTTTTATTTTTTTAGCACTCTATAATATAATTTATTCTCTAAATTATAGTTTTACTAGCTTTTTTAGAAAATTAAAAAGACTGCTCAGTTCCCTGTAACTTTCAACTCCCTGCACAGCATTCATAAAAGTGGTTAATAGATCTTTCCTCTTACTCAAAATAAATCTCACAATTTGTTGATTATTATAAAATAAGCTGGCTATTTTTTCAGCTGCCTGAAGCTCGCTAATTATTGAACTATCTAATTTATCCTGATAAATATCCTTAATTGGCAGCTCTGAATTTTTAGTTTCAATAATCGATTCAGCAGCAGCAAAACCGCTGCTCAGAGCATAAAAAATACCCTCACCAATAAAAGCATCTGCAAGATGGGCAGCATCTCCAGCAAGCAAGATTCTATCACTTCCTCTATTCATAGTATTTTTACTAGAGTAAATTGGTATTGGATGTGCCTGAATCAAAATCTGATTATCTTTTATTTCAACTCCAAGATCATTAAGATAGTTATTAAAAATTTCTTTAATATTTATTTTTTTATATCTCATAATCCCCAGACCAATTGAAAGATAATTATTTTTTGGAAAAAGCCAGGCATAGCCATCTGCCAAATAATTAAAATTAATAGTTATCTGATTTTTGAAATTATCAAAACTCAATTTATCTCTTTCAACTTCAGCTTCCATTGCAATACCTTTATAACTTATATTACTTTGATCAAAATTTAAATAATTTGAAATTTTACTGTTAGCACCATCCGCAGCTATTAAATATTGACTCTGATAATTTCCTTTTTCAGTTTCTATCCAAACTTTTTCGTCTTTCTCCTTCAAATTTAAAACCCTGTTTTTAGGGACAAATTCTGCCCCTGCTTTTTCTGCTTTCCTTACCATAAAATCATCAAAAGCAGATCTATCTACTAATTTGATTGGAACTTTATTATAATTAAATTCAAACTCAACATTGTTTTTAAATCTAAATTTAAAATTATTAATTTCACTTTTTATTATTTCTGCTTTTAGATCAATATCATATTTCTTTAAAATTTTGGTTGTTCGATCAGAAAGAGCACCTCCACAGGCTTTATATCGCGGCCACTCCTCTTTTTCGATAATCAGAGTATCCAGACCATATTTAGCTGCTTTATAAGCAGCAGCACAGCCTGCAGGACCGGCTCCAACAATTATTAGCTCTTTATCCATAATTATCACCTTAAAATTTTAAATATTTAAACTTTACTCTTTTAACTTGATAAAGATAAGCGGTTTTGTTATTATGTTTCTAACTATAGTTATTAATTTGTCTAATTAATTTGAAAGAAAAGTTGTTTTTATAATAATATATTAACTGTTAATAACTATATAATCAAGTAATATAAAATAATTAAGGAGGAAATTTAAAAAATGCAAGCATCAGTAATCGAGAATAAGAGTAGATGGCTTTATATTCCTTTAGGCTTGATAATATTTATGTGTATGGGAACAATTTATTCCTGGAGTATTTTTAGAAAACCTATAGAAACAGCTTTTAACATTGGTGCAACTGAAAGTGGCCTACCGTATATGATTTTTCTGGTTTTTTATGCCCTCGCTATGCCCTTTGCCGGTAGTTATATGGACAAATATGGTCCCAGAGCAATGACAATTGCAGGGGGAGTTTTAATCTCCATCGGCTGGTTTTTATCTGGCTTTACTTCTTCAATAATTGTTCTCACAATTAGTTATGGTGTAATTGGAGGCATGGGAGTTGGAATTGCCTATGGTGCTCCAATGGCTGTAGCTGCCAAATGGTTTCCGGATAAGGAAGGACTGGCAGTTGGACTAACTCTTGGAGGATTTGGCTTATCTCCTTTTATAACTGCTCCTGCTGCAGGATGGTTAATCAGACACTTTGGTGCTTTTACAACTTTTAAAATTTTGGGAGTAATTTTTGCAGTGATTATTATTCTTTTAGCTATCCCACTTAAATTTCCAGAAAAAAAGACAAAGAAAAAAAATAAAACAAAAAATCTTGAAATTTCTAATCAAGAAATTCCCCCTGGAGAAATGATTAAAAGCAAAAGTTTTTATGCGCTGTGGACTACTTTTGTAATTGGTACTATTATTGGACTGATGGCCATAGCCATTTCCGGCCCAGTTGCTGAAGAACTAATTAATTTAAATTCTGCAACTGCCTCTATTTATGTGTCTCTTTTTGCGATTTTTAATGGAATAGGTCGGCCAATTTTTGGAGCTCTGACCGATAAATTCAAAGTAAAAAAGACAGCTATTATTTCTTTCTCCTTAATTATCCTGGCTTCAATTTTAATGATCATCAACAACTCAGGTAATCCTATACTATATTTTATTGCTTTTGCAATTTTTTGGCTTAATCTCGGAGGTTGGCTGGCTATAGCTCCTGCTGCAACTTCTTACTTTTTTGGTAAAAAAAATTACAGTAAAAATTATGGTTATCTTTTCACAGCCTATGGAGTGGGAGCAGTAATTGGAAATCTATTCTCTGGCAGTGTAAGAGATATAATGGGAAGCTATCAATTTGTCTTTTATCCCACATTAATAATTGCAGCAATTGGAATTGTTATTTCTCTTCTCTTTTTAAAAAAAGAACCGATAAACTAATTAGAAAAGTTTAGAAAAAGGCAGCTCCAATCATTTTATGATTGGAGATGCCTTTAATAATTAATTCAAGCTTTCTTTTCAAATAACTTTATTAAAATAAGCTTTAATACTAATCTAAATCAAGAGTAATAGTTACCGGACAATGATCTGAGCCTTTAACTTCATTTAAAATCTCAGCATTTTCCAGATTGCCTTCGAGACCCTGAGAAATAAAATGATAATCAATCCGCCAACCTGCATCTCGTTCTCGCGCCCTTGTCCTGTAACTCCACCAGGAATAACATTCTTTTTCTGGATGAAAATAACGATAGCTATCTATATAACCATGGTTTTCAAGTTTATCCAGCCACTTTCTTTCCACTGGCATGAATCCTGATGTGGTTTTATTAGAATCAGGATCATGAAGATCTATCGGATGATGCGCAGTATTATAATCACCACAAACCACTACTTCTTTTCCATTTTGACGCAGCTCCTCACAGTAGTCCAGAGTAGCGTCATAAAAATCAAGCTTATAATTTAACCTTTCCTGACTGCGCTTTCCGTTGGGAAAATAAATATTCAGCAAATAAAAATTTTCAAATTCTGCTGCAATAACCCTTCCTTCACGATCAAAACGCTTAATTCCCAGCCCATGCCAGACATCCAGTGGTTCTATTTTAGTATAAAGAGCTACCCCACTATAACCCTTCTTTTCACCAAAAGTAAAATATGAATGATAACCCTCTATATCACGTAAATTATCCTTTAATTGATGATCCTGAATTCTAATTTCCTGAAGTCCAAGTATATCTGGCTGCTCTTCAGTTATCCAGTCAAGAAAACCCTTTCTTTTTACAGCTCTTATTCCATTAACATTCCAGGAATAAATCCTCATTAAAATCCATCCTTTCTTTCCCCATAACAATTTAAGTCTTAATTCTATTCATTTTAAATATTTTTATAGTTTAAGTTCAAAAACTACTTTAAATCTCTTTTATAAATTTTTTTAACTTCTTTGAACTCAGCCAGAATTTCTTCATTCTCCTGACTGATAAATCTATTAACCAGCATAATTACTAATATATTAACCATAAATCCAGGTACTATCTCATAAAGTTCTGCTCCCAGACCACTCTCTTTCCAAATAATTAATGTTATTGTACCAGCAATCATTCCAGCAAAAACTGACTGCCAGGAAGTTTTGCTTGAGAAAAGCGAAAATAATACTGCCGGACCAAATGCAGCCCCCAGTCCTGCCCAGGCATAAGCCACCAGATCTAAAACAGTGTTTTCCGGATTTAAAGCCAGAAAAAAAGCAACTACTGCAATTACAATAACAAAAGCTCTGCCAACCCACATCTTTTCTTTTTCACTGGCTTCTCTTTTTATTATTTTATTATAAAAATCTTCAGTTAAAGTTGAAGAAGATACTAAAAGCTGAGAATCAATGGTTGACATTATTGCAGATAAAATTGCTGCCAACAAAATTCCACCCAACCAGGGATTAAAAATTGTGGCTATCATTTCTATAAAAACTTTTTCACTGTCTGCAATATTAGGAAACATTGGAACTGCAATAATCCCAACAAAAACAGCTGCTGTCAGAGAAATCGAAACCCAGACAACTGCAATTTTACGTGCTGGTGCGACTTTTTTTATGGTATCAATCCCCATAAAACGAGCCAGAATATGAGGCTGACCAAAATAACCAAGTCCCCAGGCCAGAGCTGAAATAACTGCCGCAATCCCAAATCCCTCTGGCATTAAGGAGAGAGAAACTCCGTTTTCGGCTGCCATTTGAACAACAGAAGTCAAACCACCAATTTCTCCAAATGCCACAGTAGGCACTATTGTTATCGCCAGAAACATTAAAATCCCCTGAAAAAAATCAGTCCAGGAAACAGCCATAAAGCCCCCCAAAAAAGTATATAAAACTATTGCCAGACCGCCAAAAATTACAGCCAGTGTATAATCAATATTAAATAATGATTCAAATAATTTACCAGAAGCAACCAGGCCAGAAGCAGAATAAATAGTAAAAAATAGAAGAATTACTGCTGCTGAAAAAATCCTTAAAAGTCCTGTTGGATCACCAAAGCGATCTTCAAAAAAAGATGGAAGGGTCATTGAATTTGTTTTTTCCGTATATACTCTTAAACGAGCAGCCACAAATTTCCAATTCAAAACTGTACCAATAAATAAACCTACAGCAATCCAGGCCTGACTCAGTCCTCCCAAATAAACAGCACCTGGCAGTCCCATTAAAAGCCAACCACTCATATCACTTGCCTGAGCTGAAAGTGCCGTAACCCAGCTTCCCATTTTTCGTCCACCAATCAGATAATCTTCTAAATTAGCGGTTTTTCTGTAAAAATATACTCCAATACTCATTAAAAAAACCAGATAAACTGAAAAAGATGTTAAAGTTGCTGTCATTAATACTTCACTCCTGTCTACTTTTTATTTTTTTTTAAGAAAATCAGCCGCCATCGCGGCTGATTTAATAAACTATCTCCAGCTATCCTCTCCCAGTAGAGGAACAAAACGAACATATTCAAGATTTTCTTCTTTAATTTTATTTCTATATTTTTTAGTAATTAATTTTAACTGCTGGATACCATTACGTTTACCAATTGGTATTATCAGCCTCCCTTTAACTGTAAGTTGTTCTATTAACTTTTCTGGAACATAGGGTGCAGCTGCAGAAACTAATATAGCGTCATAAGGAGCATTTTCTTCCCAACCAAGACTGCCATCACCAACTTTTACTTCTACATTATGGTAATTTAATTTTTCCAATACTTTGCTGGCTTTAAGGGCAAGTTCTTCAATTCGTTCAATAGTATAAACCTTCTTCGCTATTTCAGCAAGCAGAGCTGCCGCATAGCCAGAACCGGTTCCAACTTCCAGGACTCTAGCTCCCTCATTTAACCCTAAAGACTGGAGCATCAGAGCAACAATGTAAGGTTGACTAATTGTCTGACCAGCATCAATACTCTGAGCTCCATCCTGATAGGCATATTCTCTATTTTTTTCGAGCATAAATTTTTCTCTTGCAACTTTTCTGAAGGCCTTAAGCACAGCCTCATCTTCTATTCCCCTCTTTATCAGCTGTTCTTTTACCATTTTCTGGCGAAGTTTTTCGAAATCTTTTTCCATAAATTATACCTCCGCATTAATTTAATCCGAAAAAATGACTGCGGGACAGAAGACCTAAAATTTTTTGGAATTTTAGATATCACTTAAAGACTTTTTATCAATTTTACCAGTAGCATTTTTTGGCAGTTCGTCAATGAATTCCACCAGTTTTGGAATCTTATAATTTGCAAAATACTGCATACAGTATTTCTGGATCTCTCTTTCTGTTGCCTTTTCATCTTCTCTTAAAACAATTACTGCTTTAGGTATTTCCCCTCTCAGTTCATCTTTAGTTGCAACAACAGCAGCTGCCTGTATTTTAGGATGTTTATAAAGCTGTTCTTCAATTTCACGGGGATAAACATTCATTCCTCCCACATTAATCATATCTTTTTTTCGATCAACAATATATACATACCCATCTTCATCCATTTTCCCAAGATCGCCAGTATGAAGCCAACCATTACGAAGAGTCTTAGCTGTTGCCTCCGACATCTTAAAATACCCTTTCATTACATGTTCTCCTCTAACTGTAATTTCTCCAATCTCACCGGGGGACAGCTCCCTATCATTCTCATCCACAATTTTTACTTCAGTTTCTGGAATTGGCAGTCCAACTGAGCCTGATTTTCTTTCCCCATCAACAGGATTAACATAAGCAACCGGTGAAGTTTCAGTTGGGCCATTACCCTCCAGAATTTTAACATTGAAAGTTTTTTCAAAATCCTCCATAGTTTGTTGGGGCATAGCAGCTCCACCAGAAATACATAAATTAAGATGAGAAAGATCAAATTGATTTTTGTTTTTAACATTCAACAGTGCTGAATACATTGTAGGTACTCCCGCAAAAAAAGTAACATTTTTCTCCTGAATAGTTTTTAAAACCTTTTCTGGTAAGAATCTGTCTACAATAACTATTTCTGCTCCTAAAAACATAGGCATTAACATACAGACAGTTTCTGCAAAAGCATGAAACATCGGCAGTACACAAATGTAGCGATCACTATCATCAACCTTTAAATGTTCAATAGTTTTTCTAGTATCAAAAATAAGGTTATGATGAGTTAACATTGCTCCCTTTGGCTGTCCAGTTGTACCGGAAGTATAGAGACAGGCAGCCGTAAATTCCTGATCTATTTTCTGCAGTTCAGGCAGAGTCGTTTTTTGGTCTTTTAATTCTGATAATGATATATAATCATCACCAATCTCTCCATCAACCAGAATTATGTTTTCCAGATAATCTAAACTGCAGGACTGAATTAAAGGCAAAAATCTTTTAGAAGTAATAACTACTTTTGCTTCAGAATTGTTTAAAATATATTCAACTGCTGGCGCTTTAAAGCTAATATTTAAAGGCACCATTGTTGCTCCAGATTTAATAACTCCAAGATATGCAACTAAAAACTCTAAACTGTTTGGAAGCATAATGCTTACCATATCTGAAGGTTCAATATCTAAATCTATCAATCCATGAGCAAGTTTATTACTCTCCTTTTCCAATTCACCATAAGTTATTTTTTGATCATCAATTACCGCTGCAGTTTTATCCTTTTTTTGATTTGCTGTTTTTGAAATAATATCTCCAACTAACAATTAAATTACCCCCTGTTTTAAGTTATTAAATAAATCAATCAAAATTATAATCAGCTACTTTATTAAATTAAACAGTTACCAGTTAACATGAAAGCCCCGGGTATCAATGTGAATAAAAGGACCTCTTACTCCATTTCCTTTATAACTACTAACCCCGCCCTGAAGCTGAGCAAATTTTTCTTTTTGATCAAATTCAACCGCAAGATCATAAAGAATATTAGAGTCAGCAATTGTAGATTGACCATCTCCGTTTAAATCATCCATCCACTCATTGCCATTTCTATCAATAAATATATCAGCCGCGTCACCAAAAATATGGCGGCTAAAATCAGTATTATTCCCCAATTTCTTATTAAAATAAGGTGTACGATAAATACTTACAATTCCAAATGTATCAGCTTTATAACCAGCATTGTTAATATCTTCCAGAAAAAATTCTAGTTTTAAAAGCAGTGATTCCTGAATTGCTATAAATTGTGGAAATTGTCTGGTCTGATTGGTTAAAAACTGATCCAATTTAAAATGGGGTGTTAAGTTAATACCAAGCATTGATTCCTCAATTTTCAAAAAACCTTTAGGCTTTGTATAATATTCTTTTTTATCTGCAGGAATATCTGGATAATAACCTATTCTAAAATCTTCTAAATATTGACCATTTTTATTATTACGTGGGCAAATTACAAAAATGTTAATTTTTATCCTGGCATCAGGATCGGCTGAATTTTTTTCTTTTATTAGTGTCCGATAATGCCCGACTTCTTGGTAAGCATTCCAGGTAAAAGAATTTTTGCTTTCAAAAACTTTTTCTCCAAGTTCAATCTGGTAAGTTTTATCTCTGTTTTCTTCAGCAATTTCAAATTTTATTTCCTCACCAGGTAAAACAAAAATACTGAAAGTTTTAAATGGAATTTTTAAACCCTCATATTTAACTGAAAAATTTGCATGTCCATTTGAAAAAGCTAAGCCTGGAACGGAGTTAAAAAAAAGTAGAAATCCTAGTATAATTATTGTTGTATAAATTGCTTTTTTCATTTATTTCGTCTTTACTCCTTTAATTTTAAATAATGTAAAATAAGTTGTGTAAATTGTAAATTAAATAATAAAATTATTGGTTAAAATATTCTGCAATAATTTTTTTATCTCGATAATAGATGTCTTCTCTAAAATTTAAATCACCCTGATTATCAACCCAGGCAGTATTATACTGCAGATATATCTTAATAGGATTCTTTAAATAAACTGTCTTTTCTCGATCTTTTTTCATTTCCATTTCTATTTTTTTACGATCCCAATCTTTTTGATCACTCAATAAATATTCAGCCAGATCAACTGGTTCTTCAATCCTGATACAGCCTGAACTAAAACTTCTATCTGTTTCTGAAAACAGATACCTCCCCGGTGTATCATGCAGATAGACACTAAATTTATTGGGAAACATAAATTTAACTCTTCCTAAAGCATTTTCATCTCCGGGATTCTGACGCAGTAAAAAATTAAAATTATCTTTATTAATTGCTGACCACTCAACTTCAGCCGGATTTATCTCCTGTAAATTATTATTGCCCGTATATTTAAAAAGAGAATAGTTATTTTCTTTAAGATAATTATAATCTTCCTTTATTAGTGGTAATTTATCCTTAACTGCTATTGATTTTGGAACATACCAGTAGGGATTTAGAACTAGATATTTAATAGTGTCACTAAAAACAGGTGTACTTCGCTGCTCCTGACCAACAATAGTCTTCATTTCCATAATGACCTGATTATTTTCGTATAATTTTAAATTATAATCAGCAATATTTACATAAATATAGCGTTTTCCCAGGTCTTCTGGCAGCCACCTCCATCTCTCCATGTTAATTATTATCTGTCTAATTCTCTGCTCAAGCTTAATATTTAAAGCATTTCTGGTACGAGGACCAACTATCCCATCAGCTTTCAAACCATTATTAAGCTGAAATTTTCTAACTGCCCTTTCTACCCGCTGACTATAATAGCTTTTGTCTTTAAGGCTCTCTAAATTAAGATAAGCTCTTGCTGATAAATTATCAATCAGCTGTGCCACTGCCGTCCCTTCAGCTTTTAAAGCTAAAACTTCATCTGTATTGATTACAGGCCACTCTTTAATTTTCCCAGAGTCTCTATATAGATATAATTCATCTCTAAGTTTTGTGTAATTAAAAGATTTAGGTAGTTTTGAAGCCAAGGTTTGCGCAAGCTTTTCTTCTTCCACCAGTGATGCTAATAATTGTTGAGCTTCCAAATTATCAGCCTGATGGTTATAGTCATCTACAATTATCTCTGGATCTATTTTGCCATTTAAATAGTCAGATGCAAGACTCAAATAAGCATTAGTTAATAAAATTTCCAGTAGAGCTCTTTTATCAAGAGAATTAGCTTTAAAAAGATCTGGATCATGAACAAAATTTTCAATCAATCCTAAATGATAATCTAAGGGATTTAACCCCTCATTATAGCTGTTTTTTATTTCTCTAATTAATTGTTCGGGATCTTTTTTAAACCGATCATCATCAAACCAGACTGAACGATGATAACGCTGATCATAAAATTCTATTAATTCTCTATAAAAACTTACATCTTCCCCTTCAGGAAAATGACCATCATATTCTTCAATAACCAGCAGATGATTCCTGATTGACATGGCAAGATCACTCTGAGCACTCACATTAAGATTGAAGCTAAATAAAATTAAAAATATAATTAAAAAAAATAAGAGTCTTTTTTTCAAAATACTCTCCTCCTCAACTTATCTATTTATCTGATTAGTATATTTCTTCAATTTTATCCATTAATTTACTTAAAATTCGAGCTAAATCTTCAGCTGAATCTTCCATATCCACCAGGGCTTTTTCCATAAAGTCCTGTCTTTTTTTCAATAAGCTCTCCATAATTTCTCGGCCCTGCTCGGTAATCTCTAAAAGCACAACTCTTCTGTCATTCTCATCTCTTCTTCTTTTAACTAAACCAGCCTCATGAAGATAATCTACTATAACAGTTACAGTACTATTTGCCATATGAAGTTCTTCATGAATTTCTCCCATACTAACTGGCTGTGATTCAATAATTACTCGTAAAACATGGAATCTCCCTAAAGTAAGATTATAACATTTAAGGTGGTCTTTAGTGTATTGATTTAAATACTTAGCTATATTTCTTATTTTTTCTTCTATCATTTTATTTGTTTTTTTACCCATCTTAAACTCCCTCATCAAATTAACTTTTTGAAAATTATATCCCATTATTTAAAATTATTATATAATAATTTAGCTATAAAAACAAGAAATCAGCATTAGGCTCTCAGTAATTAACTCAAGTTCCATTAAAGCGCAAAAACCCCTTATTACAGAGCTGACCAGAATTCAGTTCCAGGATTTTTTTCCTGAAAATTTGTAATGCTCCGTAATAAGGGGGAATAAAAATATTTAGCTGTATCTTGTTGGTGTCTAATTATTCTTTAAGTCTTCTATCTGTTTTTTTACAATTTCAAGCTCACTGGAAAGGGTATTGGCCAAGTTTTCCAGGCGAGTTATTTCACGATTTTTATTTTCTTCACTGTCATAATCTATCTCTTTACCGGCTGGAGCATTAACTGCTCCTCGACCAGCAGCAAATCCATAACCCATTCCACGACCTCTAACTTTACCTCTACCTCTTCCAAATCCAGGACCGCGTCCGGCACCATTTCTAAATCCTCTGCCTGCTCCCTGAGGAGCTGCATCAACTGCAAATCCCGGCTGATCATTACCAGCACAATATCCTAATCCTCTTCCTGTCATTGGACCTCTACCTTCTGGACCTCTTCTATCTCCGCGTGGCATAAACAATCACTCCTTTTAATTTAGATTTTTTTGACATAGCCCATTAAGATATAAATTGAAAAGTAATAATTAAAATCGACTTAATGAACATATGCTCTTTATCTTCTATCTATATTATAACTATATTTTGAACATATGTCAATAATAAAGTAAAAAATTTGTACCAGGTTCAAAAGTAACTTTTTGTACCCGGTACAAGTGAAATTAATTACAAAGTTTTACTCCTATTAATGATGACTGTGTCCGCCGTGTCCATGATGTTCATGCTCATGGCGGTGGTCTCCGTCACCATGGGAACAGGCATTATCAGAAGCATCTAATTTATCATTTAAGTAATTAGAAACCGCTTCTCTGGCATTACCAGCTGCTCCACAGACAACTTCTATATTATTATGTTCAAAGATGGCAATCGCTTTCTGGCCCATGCCAGAAGCAATTATTATATCCGCTCCAGCCTCATTCAACAATTTTGGCAGCAGACCCGGCTGATGGCCCGGATTTTCTATTACTTCCTCAGCGCTGAGCGTATTATCTTCAGTACTAAAAAGTTTAAATTCAGGTGCATGACCAAAATGAGCTGATACATTTTCGCCCTGTACAGGTACAGCAATCTTTTTCATTTTATTAAAGCCTCCTTTAATTCTTATCTTTCCATTATTTTTGTAAGTTTTTCTTTAACAGTCTGCATTTTTGTTCTTAATTCTGCATCATTATTAACAAATAATTCCCCTTTTTTAAGTGAATCAACTATTACTCTGCTGTAGGGTATTTTTGTTAATAATTCAATCTTTTTCTCTTCAGCATAAGCTTCAACTTTAGCTGAAATTTTTTCATTTAAATCATATTTATTAATTACTATTCCAGCTGGAATTTTAAAATGGTTGACAACTTCCATCACTCTTTTTAAATCTGCAAAACCTGAAAGAGTTGGCTCTGTAACCAGTACTGCCATGTCTGAACCGGTTAGAGAAGCAATCACCGGACAGCCAATACCAGGTGAACCATCAATTAAAATCCAATCTTTATTTTGGGTTTTTGCTATCTCTGAAGCCCTATTTTTTACTTCACTCACCAGTTTACCTGAGGTGTCTGCTCCAGGTATCAATTTGGCATGCACCATCTCTCCATAGTTACTCTCTGCCTCATAAAGAGTTCCAGTTTCAATCTCTTCCATCCTGATTGCATCAGTCGGACAGACATATGAACAAACAGCACAGCCCTCACATTTTAAATTTTTAATCTGATAGTTATCAGCAGTAATGGCATTAAAACGGCAATTTTCATAACATAGTCCACAGTCAATACAGAGATCATCATTTTTAACTGCCAGTTTCATTCCCTTAAAAACTGCTTCACTTTTATTTCTTGGATTCAATAAAAGATGCAGGTTTGGAGCGTCTACATCACAATCTCCAACTACTAAATTATCAAGTATGGAAGCCAGATTAGCTGTAAAGGTAGTTTTGCCTGTCCCACCTTTACCACTAATTACAGTAATTTCTTTCATTATTTTAGGGCCTCCTCTCTAATTTCCTGATATAATTGCTGCAGTTTTTCTTCCCAGTCAGCTAATTTCTGAACAAAAGGAATCCCCTCTGAATAAAGCTCTGCAATCTGTCTGGAAAACGGAATTTTAAGCATTACTTTAATTCCCTCTTCCTGACAGTAATTTTCAATTAAATAATCACTGTCAGCTTCTGCTCTATTAATTACTACCGCAAAGGGCTGTTCAAGATCATTTAACATTTCAATAACCATCTTCAAATCATGCAGGCCAAATGGTGAAGGCTCGGTAACAACAATTGTAAAATTCGTATCTGTAATTGCTTCAATAGTTGGACAGGTTGTTCCCGGTGGCGAATCAATAATTACCTTCTTATCTCGATCTACTTTTGTTTTCAACTTTTCGATTACCGGCACAGCTTTTTCTTCTTTAGTGTTCAATTCACCCTGCCAGAAATCTAAATTAGGAAGAGCATCATGGCGCAATTTACCAAGTTCTTTTTCCTTTTCAGTAATTGCAGCTTCCGGACAAACAATTTTACAACCGCCACAGCTGTGGCAGACTTCTTCAAAAATCAGTACCTTATCCAGCATCATTGCCAGGGCATTATATTCACAAAAGTCAACACATTTTCGGCAGGCTGTACATTTATCATCATTAACTTCTGGAATCAACCTCATTACTGATTCAAACTCTTTACTCTCAATTTCTGGCGATATAAAAATGTAATCATTTGGTTCCTCAACATCTGCATCGAGCAGCTGAACATTCTCCAGAGCAAGGGCCAGATTAACAGCCAGGGTAGTCTTTCCAGTTCCTCCCTTACCACTTAGAATTGAAAGTGAAATTTCTTCAGCCAATTTAATGGTTTCCTCCCGGGCCAGCTTCGGCCTCAGCTAATTTACCTGCCTGATAATCGCTGTATACTTCTTTAATTAATTTTTGTTCATTTAAATCTAAAACCTTAATTCCAGCTGCTGAAAGTGCCTGATAGGCTTTAGGACCAAAATGATAGGCAGCAACTATGTCTGCCCCCTGATCGGCACATAATTGAGCAGCACCTACTCCAGCACCACTGTTTTTCTGGGCAGCAGTATTTTTTACAAATTCAATTTGGTCTGTATCTGTATTTATAAAAGCAAAGTAAGTAGCTCTCCCGAAATTATCATGTACTTCTGTTTCCATAGTTCCCTCTGCAACTGCAGGTATCACTAATCTCATTTTTAAAACCCCCATTTTTAATTATACACCTGTACCTGTACAAAATTTTGTACAGGTACAGGTGACATTATTTCCTAATTACTTTGGATCCATATTCAATTTAAGTGGCTCTACTTTCTCATCAAAGCCCTGCTCTCTTTCGACCAGTTTTTTTGCAATTTTAATAAATTCCTGAGAAATCTCAGATTCTGGCTCATCAAAAACAATTGGATTACCCGAATCACTGCGGCGTCTTACCTCTGAAATCAACGGCAGCTGTCCCAGCAGTTCTGTCTCCATAAAATCCGCCAGATCCTGACCACCATCTTCTCCGAAAATATAATCTTTGCTGCCGCATTCTGAACACCTATAATAGGCCATATTTTCTACTACACCAATAATCTCATGATCCATCTTATCAGCCATAGCACCAATTCTTCCGGCTACTTTGGTTGCTGTAACCTGAGGAGTAGTTACGACTAAAGTTTCGGCATGGGGAACCTTCTGCATAATATTTAGCGGCATATCTCCAGTTCCAGGAGGCAGGTCAATCAGCATGTAATCTATCTCCCCCCAGCGCACATCCTTAAAGAACTGTTCTAAAGCTCCAGCCAGCAGAGGTGCTCTCCAGATCACGGGACTATTTTCATCTACAAATGAGCCCATAGAAATCGCTTTAATTCCTTTAACCTCCGGTGGAATAATTTCTTTTTCACTGACTGCTCTCGGTTTATCTGTAACTCCAAGTATCCGGGGAACACTAAATCCTCTTACATCAGCATCTATAATTCCCACTTTATGCCCTAAATCAGCCAGAGCAGTAGCCAGGTTTACGGTGACAGTTGATTTACCAACCCCACCCTTACCACTGGCCACAGCTATAATTCCTTTATTAATAGTGCCGTGTTCCAAGACAATTTTTTTATCCTTTACATCATACATTAAATAATCACCTCATTATATATTATGGTCATTTGTTCATTTAGCTGTATTAAATATAACACTTTTTTTATTTCAAATCAAGTAGCCTAATTACCTTATCTACTATTTAAGCTAATTTTATTTTGATTTTTAGACTAAATAGGATAAAATATTATTTGAGAAGTCCAAACTAATGATTATATAAATTTAAAATGAAAAAATCAGTTTAATGTTTATCTAAATAACTTTGATTTAATTTTATAAACTAAAGGGTGTAATAAATGAGAAAAGAAAGATTAATTACTTATCAGGAAAGCCTGAATCTAAATAATAGCATCTATATTGATGCCAGAACTAAATCTGAATATGAAGAAGCAACAATTCCGGGTGCATTCAATATAGAACTACTCAATCAGGAAGAACGGAAAATTATTGGAACTATATATAAGCAGCAGAGTCCAAAAAAAGCTAAATTAAAGGGAGTTGAACTGGTTTCTCCAAAAATCCCTGATCTAATTGCAGCAGTAAATCAACTGGCACAGGAATATGATAATTTAATTATCTTCTGTTCACGAGGGGGGCTGCGCAGCAAAAGTCTGGCAGAATTTTCAGATCTGGCAGGTATTGAAGTTTATCGTCTTGAAGGTGGTTATAAACATTACCGTCATTACATTTTAGACAGACTGGAAAATTATAAATTCCAGAGCGAAATTGTTGTTCTTCATGGAAACACTGGAGTGGGAAAAACTTATATATTAAAGGAAATGGAAAAAATGGGAGCAAATATAATTGATCTGGAGGGAATTGCTAATCATAGAGGATCTGCTTTTGGTAGTATTGGTCTCAAAGAACCTTACAATCAAAAATATTTTGAATCTCTTCTCTGGGAGGAACTGGAGCAAAAAGATCAACCTGGAAAATATATTTTTGTAGAGGCTGAAAGTAGAAGGGTAGGTCATTCGGTTATTCCAGAATTTTTTCATGAAAAGATGAAAAAAGGAGAAGATATTTTAATTAAAGCTTCAACTAAAAAAAGAGTGGAAAATATTTATTTAGAGTATATTAAAGATATTGAAAGTGACCAACAAAAATTTAGAGAGAGAGTACTTGAGTCTTTAAGAGCCATTAAAAAATATATTATCAAAAAAGCTGGAAAAAAAACTTACCGTAAATTAATTGAACTTACAGAAAAAAGTTCATTTAAAGAATTAACCCGAGTTTTGCTGGAAGAATATTATGACCCCATGTATAGGCATTCGCAGAATAAAATTAATAATTACCAAGCGATAATAAAGGCTGAAAATATAAAAAATGCCGCCAGAAAAATCATTAACCTTTACAGCTAAGCCGTTTTTACAAGCTGCTGGATAATAATTTTATCGTACAGACAATAATCTTAAATATTAATCCCCTTCTTATTAAGAATTCAGAAAGGGATTTTAGGTAATTAGTCAGGACTTAATCAATTTATAATTGTCAAGTTTCAACACTTCCAATAAGTCATTTATATCTTTGAGTTTAATTTGCGTACTAATTCCACCTCGGGCCAGATCTTCATTTTCATGAAAATCAGATCCAGAAATCATCTTTAAGTTGTGTTTTCTAGCATATTCTAAAGCTTTATGATTTCTGGAATTATGGCGTGGATTACCATTATAAACTTCCAGACCATCCAGCAGTTCATCTGCTGCAGGCTTCATATTCTTTCTAAATGGATGTGCCTGAAAAATTAAAATTTGCTGATCATCTTTAACAGTCTTTGTCCTAAATTCTTTTAAAGATAATTGATTTAAGTAAGGATTATTAAGTAAATAATCTTCTTTCAGTCCATATACCAGATATTCATTTGGATCCTCAGTAAACTTAATCTCAAGACCCAAAAATACTTCAAAATCTAAATTCTGAGCAGTTCTTTTAGCCTTTCGATATCCTTTTAAATATTTCTCCAGCTGCTCCTTCCAATTCAAATTCGATATTTTTTCAAATAAGCGGGTATAATAATGATCAGTAATAACTAAAGCACTATAACCAGCCTGGTAATACATTTTTACTGCTTTCACTGCCTCAATCGAACCACAGCGACTACTTTCAGCAGTATGAGAATGAAGTTCAATTTTATATTTATTCATAATTTAACTCCTCGAAAATATTTAGATGATTGTCCTGGAAAATAAAATTTACTTACATTATTAATCACCATTTTTCGTAATGAACAATATCATCACTCAATCTATCTACCTTTCCCTTTTCTTCAGCCGGATATCCAACAGCAACTAAGGACAGGGTTTTAAAGTGATTTGGCATTTCTAGATAGTCACTTACTGCTTTTTCTCTATCTTCAGCCGGATGACATCCAATCCAGACAGTACCCAGATCTAAGGTTACAGCTTCCAGTAAAATATTTTCCGTTGCAGCGGAGCAATCCTGTACCCAGAAGCCCTCATATTTCTGTTTATTTAAATCTGCACAAACTGCTATAGCCAGCGGAGCTTCTTTTAACATTTTTGCATAGGGATGAATTTCAGCCAGATGATTAAGACGCTCTCTATCTTTTATAACTACAAAATGCCATGGCTGTTCATTTCCAGCGGAAGGAGCAGCAACTCCTGCCTCTAATAATTTTTCAATTTTTTCTGGTTCAACCTTTTTATCCTGATATTTTCTAATACTTCGACGCTTAAAAATTTCTTCCATTGATTATCTCCTCCTAATATAATATTATATAAAAAATTAAATAATAAAAAAAGCCCTCAGTATAAACTGAGAGCTTAATTAGAATCTAGAATTTAAATATAAATTTAAACTTTATTTCTACTATTTCTGCCAATTAAAACTGCAAATATTACAAGTAATGCCGCAATAAGCCAGCCAAAAGTAAGAAGTTCACTCATCGGATAACCACCGTAGGCAGCACTAAATTCAGAAATAGTATTTTGAATAAAACCAATACCAATAAATAAAGGGGCTACAACCTTAATCATTATTTTCCAGCCACTACCAATATGTAGGTCCGAACTAAGATTCATATTATCCTTAATTTTGTCTAAATCAAAAGCATAACTTAAAACCAGCATTTCAACAAGCCCTACTACCAGCAGTCCGAAAATATTGACAAAGTGATCAACAATATCGAGAATAGCTATTCCACCCTGAGTAACCATAGGCAGACCAAGCACAAAACCAACAATAGAAACTAAGGTAACAGCCTTTTTTCTACTTAAACTAAAATTATCAATTAGTGATGATACTACTGATTCAATTAAAGAAATACTTGATGAAAGGCCTGCTATTGTTAATGAAAAGAAAAATGCAAAACCAAATATCTGAGGTAAACCAGGCAATAAATTAATTGCTTTCGGAAAAGCTATAAAAGCAAGACCAATACCCGAAGTTGCAACATCACCAATGGCAACTCCCTGCTGACCAGCCATATAACCAAGTATACCAAACACTCCAAAGCCAACAACTATACTAAAAATACTATTTGATAAAGCCGCAATAATTCCATTTTTGACAACATCTGATTTTTTGGGTAAATAACTGGAATAAGCAATCATGATTCCAAAACCCAGACTTAAAGTAAAGAAAATCTGACCATAAGCACCAACCCAGATATTCCAATCCAGAATTTTAGAAAAATCGGGGGTTACAAAAGCCTTAACTCCTTCCATTGCTCCCGGAAGAGTAATTCCTCTAAATACAATAATTAAAACCATAGCAGCTAAAAGTGGCATAAAAATCTTACTTGCTTTTTCTATACCTTTTTCAACCCCACCTGCAATAATAAGATAATTAATTAACCAGATAGCTAATAAAGCAAAAAAGATTGGCCATTGAATTCCACCTAAATTAAAGGCACTGCCTGAAAAGTTAAGAAACTCTCCAAAGAAAAATCCTTCTGGATCTGCAGTCCAGCCTAAAGAAAATGATTCAAATACGAATAATAAACTCCAGGCAATAATAACAATGTAGTAAACTGTTACTACAAAAGCAATTAAAACTGACCACCAACCAACCCATTCAAATTTTTCATTAATTTTACGAAAAGAACTGGGGGCTGAATTCCTGGTGAAAAAACCAAAACCCATTTCAAGCAGTAGTAATGGTATACCAGCAGTTATTAGGGCAAATAAATAAGGGAATAAAAAGGCACCTCCACCATTTTCATAAGCCTGATAAGAAAAACGCCAAATATTACCAAGCCCCACTGCTGAACCAATTGTTGCTAAAATAAAACCAAGTCTTGTTCCCCATTGATCACGTTTCTGTTCCATTTTACTTTCCTCCCTCTCTCTTCTTTCTACTCAATTTGTTTTTCCCTGATCTGTCTGACTCGGCTAATCTTTATAAAATATACTTAAAATATCATTAATACTAAGCTAAATACAACCTTAGATTTGACTACTAAATTTTTAAACTTACTCTATTAATTGTAAGGTTATACTCTCTTCTCAACTAAACTAATCAGGTTGAATGTATTATAACAAATTAATAGAATAATTTCCAGCTTTTATGACAAAAATCAAAAAATGTATTAAAATTTTAAAAACATTGATGCCAGTATACTAATATGATAAAATAAACAGGCAAAAGTAAATAAAAGAAGCGAAATAACAAGGAGGATTTTCTATGGAAAGAGAAAACTGGACTTCCAGACTCGGCTTTATACTGGCTGCATCTGGATCTGCCATTGGACTAGGTAACATCTGGCGTTTTCCATTTATTACTGGAACAAATGGAGGCGCAATTTTTATTTTAATTTATCTTGCTGCAATATTATTTATCGGTTATCCAATTTTAGTTTCCGAAATGTCTCTGGGAAGGATTACTCAAAAAAACCCAATTGGTGCCTTTAAAAAAATGGCTCCAGATACTGCCTGGCCCCTGGTTGGTGCTCTTGGAGTTTTATCGGGTTTTGTAATCTTAAGCTATTATTCTGTTGTAGCAGGCTGGGGAATGTCTTATATTTTTAAATCATTATCTTTTACTTCAAAAAGTAATTTCCCGGCAATTTTTTCAACTCATATTAGCAGTTTAACTGAACCAATTTTATGGCATGGTATTTTTATGTTTCTTACAATTGCTGTAATTGGAGCGGGAGTGGTCAATGGAATCCAAAAACTGGTCAAAATATTAATGCCAATTTTATTTGCAATAATTTTTTTACTAATTATCCGTTCTGTTACTCTGGAAGGAGCAGCTGCCGGACTTAGTTTTTACCTGAAACCTAACTTCTCTGCAATTAGTTTTCAGACCTTTACAGATGCAATATCTCAGGCTTTTTTCACTTTAAGTCTGGGAATGGGAGCTATGATTACCTATGGAAGTTATCTTAGTAAAAAAGAAAGTATCAATGAAAGTGCTGCTTATGTGTTAGTTTTTGATACTGCTGTAGCTTTACTTGCTGGTTTTGCAATTTTTCCGGCCGTTTTTGCTTTTGGTCTTGATCCTGCCTCAGGCCCTGGTTTAACTTTTATTACTCTACCAGCTGTTTTTACTCAGATGCCTTTTGGTACTTTTTTCTCATTAATTTTCTTTTTACTGCTGACAATCGCAGCTCTAACCTCATCTATTTCGATGCTTGAGGTTGTAGTAGCTTTTTTAGTGGACGAATATAACTGGAATCGAAAAAAGGCATCATATCTAATGGGATTTTTTATCTTCTTAGTCGGTATTCCTCCACTTCTGGGTTACAGTTCTTTTTCCAACTTCAGTTTTTTAGGAATGGATGTTCTGGATACTTATGATTGGTTTTCTAATAATATCTTTCTTCCAACAGGGGGTATTTTAACTTCTATTTTTGTCGGCCATATCTGGGGAAGTAAAAATGCAATTAAAGAGGCAAATTTAAACAGCCGTTTTCAAATTGGAAATATTTATTCACTGTTATTGAAATATATTGTTCCAGCTGCTGTATTATTAATAATGCTCTTAAACATTTATCAAACATTTTAAATAACTTTAAAAATCATAGGAGGTTCAATATTGGTAGAAAACAAAGAATTATGTGTTCATTATGATCGCTGTGGAGGCTGTTCAATTCAGGAAGTCTCATATTCTAAACAGCTGAAGGATAAAAAAAATACTCTTTTAGAAATCTTTAAAGATAAAAACATTGAAATTGACAATTTTGAGGAGATACTGGCAAGTCCTGATATTTATGAATATCGGAATAATATGGAGTTCAGTTTTGGTGATCTGAAAAAAGGAGGTACACTCCAGCTGGGAATGCATCCTCGAGGCAGAAGATTTGATGTAATAACTGTTGACAACTGCTTACTTGTCGATCAGGATTTTAGAGATATCTTAAGTACAATTTTAAAATACTGCCGTCAAAACAACTTTAAAAAATATCATATTAAATTAAGGGAAGGTTTTTTACGCAATCTAGTTATCAGAAAGGGAATCAACACTGGTGAGATAGTAGCAAATCTAATAACAACCAGTCAGTCTGATCATGATTTCTCTCCTCTAACTGAAGAATTAAAAGCTCTTGATCTAAAGGGTAAACTTGTAGGTTTTGTCCAGACTATTAATGATGACTACTCAGATCAGGTAAGCTGTGACAGGATGAAAATTTATTATGGTCGAAATTATTTTTATGACAGTTTACTGGAAAATAAATTTAAAATTGATTCTTTATCCTTTTTTCAGACTAATACCAGAGGAGCAGAATTATTATATTCTGAGGCACAAAAATATATAAGTAACGCTAAAGATAAAATTATTTATGATCTCTACTGTGGAGCAGGAACTATTTCTCAAAGTATTGCAGCTGAAGCTAAAAAAATATTCGGTATTGAAATTGATCAGGCTGCTGCAGACAGAGCGGCAGAAAATGCCCAGCTGAATAAAGTGGATAATACTCAATATATTGCAGGTGATGTTCTGGAGGAAATTAATAATATCGATCAGCAGGCTGATTTAATCATTATTGATCCACCAAGACCGGGCATTAATCCAAAAGCTCTAAACAAAATTGCTGCTGCCGGAGCAGAGGAAATTCTTTATATTTCCTGTAATCCAAAAAGTCTGGCCAGAGACTTAAAGGAGTTACAGCTTCATAACTATCAATTAGAGAAATTCAAAGCTGTAGATATGTTCCCGCATACAAAACATCTGGAGGTAATTACCCATTTAAAGAAGGTATAATTTCAATTTTAAAATATCTAAATAAAAAAATGGCCACTGATGTCCGGGAATAGTCCAGACTTCAGCGGCCGTTTTTAATTTTACCTTAATCCAGTCCATTAAAGCAAAAAGGTATTTAAACCAATCAGTAAGAGAATTAATCCCCCAACATAATCAGCATATTTTTCTACTAAAGCTATATGCTTAATATAATGGACTATCTTAAAAGCTGCAGCCGTAATTACAGCTGCTATTAAACCAATTATTAAAGAATCCTCAAAAATCAGACCATAATCTAAATGAAATAGCAGCGAAAATCCAACACCAAGGGCATCAATGCTTACACTAATCCCTAAAACTACAACTGTCCAAAAACTAAGCTGTCTATAAATACACTCTTCCCCATTTTTGTATCCTTCGCGAATCAAAAATATACCCAGCAAAAAAATTACTGTTCCACTAAAATAATTGGATATTGTAAAGAAATTCTGATCGATATAATTTCCCATTAAGCCTCCGGTTAAGGCAAAAAAGAATTGAAAAAATCCAAAGGAAAAAATAACTTTTAACTTCTCTTTCAAATTTGTTCTGGTACCACAACCGATGGCCATTGTTACCCCGGCTGCATCCAGTGCTAATGCCAGTGCTACTAATAAAATATTTATTTTAAACCCCTCCCCAATGATCTGTTATTAAATGTTAAGTTTCACGATCTGACTAAATCAAAATGTAACTAAATATGGCTAAATTATATTTAACATTAATATATTATAAAATATTGAGCTTAAAAATTCAATTGAATTAATCATATTTGGTAGATTTAAGTTACATTATAGTTAAATTATATAATTAATTACAAAATTTTTATACTCAGTTTCACTTTTAATAAATATTTGTTATAATAAAATAAACAATTACTTAAGGAGGAAAATTTATGGAACACAACAGTCTTGAAACAGCAAAGGCTGCCATTAAAATGGCTATTTCTACCAGAAGTGAAGAAAAAGAATTAAAAAAAACATTTGCTGATGATGATATAAATACTGCTGCTGTTGATTTTGGAGGAGAATTTAATAAATCAGTCCCCGAAATTATTGAAAGAGCGGTTATTGCAGCTAAACGTGAAAATATAATTAGTGAATCTCATGTAGCTCAGGGTGCGGTTGCTGGAGCAGCACATGATGCAGTAACTCAGATCATGCCCCGAACTATGGGTCTAAATGTAGGTGGTAAAATTGGTGTTGCCCGCAGTGGTGAGCATATTGTTGTTGCAGTTTTCTTTGGAGTTGGCATGTTCAATTTAAACGAGGTAACTGTTGGCTTAAGTCACCGCTCTTTACTGGATGAAAAAGCTTAAAAAAGACTCGAATTTAGATTAAAGCTATTTGGATATACAGTTGACAAATGTATGAAGTTAATAGTATAATAAAGAAAATTAAATAACTGGTAGCATGGTAATACGGTAGGAGAAATTTGTAGGAAAGCTGAGGCTATTTTGTTTAGACAAGGGGTATTTATACCTAATTTTAGATGTTCTAGCTGACAGCTAATTAACACTCCACCAGGAGTGTTTTTTTATTATTATCCCCACTACCAGTTAGAAAGGGGAATAAAAATGAAAAAGTCTTTTTCAATTTTAATTGTTTTAACTGCTTTAATGGTTTTGTTTGCTGCTTCAGCAGCTGGTGCTCAGGAATACAGAATTGGGATTTCTCAATTTGTTGAACATCCCGCTCTTGATGCAGCACGTGAAGGCTTCATTGAAGGTTTAGCGGAAGAGGGAATTGAAGACGTAGAGTTTATAGAGCAAAATGCTCAGGCTGATTTTGCAACTGCTCAGTCAATTGCCCAGAAATTTAAAAGTCAAAATTTAGATCTTATTTTAACAATTGCAACTCCCAATGCTCAGGCAGCTGCCAACGTAATTACAGAAACACCTGTTTTGTTTACCGCAGTTACCGATCCGCTAGAAGCTGGTTTAGTAGATAGTATGGAAGTTCCAGGTAGAAACCTGACAGGAACTACAGATATGAATCCTGTAGAAAAACAAATCGAATTAATAAAAGAGTTTATTCCAGAATTAAATGATCTGGGAGTTTTATATAATCCTGGTGAAGTAAACTCCGTAGTTCAAGTTGACCTCGTTAAGGCAACAGTTGAAAAAATGGGAATTAATTTACATGAGGGCACTGTCAGCAACAGCAGCGAAGTTAGTCTGGCGACTTCCTCTCTAATCGGAGATGTTGATGCTATTTATGTTCCAACAGATAATATTATTGTATCTGCTCTACCTTCTGTTTTAAATATTACCAATCAAAATAATATTCCTGTTTTTGCATCTGAAAATGGTCAGGTCAGACAGGGATCAATTGCTACTCTAGGAATTGATTATAAACTGCTTGGAATTCAAACTGGTAAAATGGCAGCCAGAGTATTAAATGGTTCTGATCCTGCGGACATGGCAGTTGAATCTTCTAATGAATTAAAATTATATTTAAACACAAAGGCTGCAGAAAATCTTGGTTTAAAAGTGCCAGAAGCAGTCTTAAATAGAGCTAACGTTGTTTATGATGAAATTACACAGGAATAAGAAAAAATAAAATTGTAGTGTAGAAATGGTGTGAGGTGTGTTATGAATTTAAGTTTTGCAATAACGTCTTTAGAACAGGGGCTTGCCTTTGGCATTATGGCCCTGGGAGTATTTATATCTTTTAGGATTCTTGATTTTGCTGACCTTACAGTTGACGGCAGTTTACCATTAGGTGCTGCTGTCTCAGCAAGATTACTGACTATGGGAATGAATCCATTTTTTTCTCTGGGAGCTGCTATTATTGCAGGTGGAATGGCAGGTGCAATTACTGGCTTTTTAAACACTAAATTAAAAATAGCTCCTCTATTATCAGGTATTTTAACAATGACTTCTTTATATTCAATTAATTTACGAGTAATGGGTAGACCAAACATTCCTCTAATAGGTAAGGAAACTATTTTCTCTTTCATTAGAGATCTCGGTATTCCTTATCCCTGGAATAATTTACTTTTATTAATCATTGTTATAGTTGCTGTTAAATTAATTCTGGATGCCTTTTTGAATACTCAAATTGGTTTTGCTCTCAGAGCTACGGGTGATAATCCACAGATGATTAGAAGTATGGGTATCAGCACTAATTCAATGAAAATGCTGGGCTTAATTATTTCTAACGCTCTGGTTGCTTTATCCGGTGCACTTGTAGGACAGTATCAGGGATTTGCAGATGTAAATATGGGTGTTGGTACAATTGTAGCTGGTCTGGCATCAGTAATTATTGGAGAAGTTGTAATTGGAGAGAAATCTATAATGATAGCTACTATTGGAGTGATTGTCGGTTCTATACTTTATAGATTTAGTATCTCAATCGCATTAAATTTAGGTCTTGCAGCTTCTGATTTAAAATTGCTGACAGCTATACTAGTTATAATATTCCTATCAACTCCAAGAATTAAAAAGGCATTGAGGTGAAAATAAAATGCTCAAAATCAAAAATTTAGAAAAAATTTTTTACAGAGGAACTCCAAATGAGAATATAGCAATTAATAAGATTGATCTTACAGTCAATGAAGGCGATTTTATTACAATAGTAGGGAGTAATGGAGCCGGAAAATCAACTCTTTTGAATTCTATTGCAGGTGTTTTCCCAGTTGAAAATGGGACTATTATTTTAGATAATGAAGATATTACTAAAAAAACAGAGTACAAATGTGCTCAAAAAATTGGAAGAGTTTTTCAGAACCCACTTGCTGGAACTTCACCTGAAATGACTATTGAAGAAAATCTATCACTGGCAATATCGAAATCTAATAATCTTTCCCTTAAATGGGGTTTAAGTAAACACAAAAGAGAAATTATGCGAAAACATTTAGAAAAAATTGATTTAGGTTTAGAAAAAAGACTAACCACTAAAGTTAAACTGCTTTCTGGTGGTCAGCGACAGGCTCTAACACTTTTAATGGCTACTGTAGCTAATCCGCGCTTACTTTTATTAGACGAGCATACGGCTGCTTTAGATCCTGCTACAGCAATCAAAATTAAAAACTTAACTGCAGAACTGGTTAACGAAAATAATATTACTACTTTAATGATTACTCATAATATGGAAGACGCTATTAAAATGGGTAACCGACTAATTATGATGGATGGTGGAAAAATAATCTATGATATTCCAGCTGCTGAAAAAGCAGATTTAACTATTGAGAAACTGCTTAAAATGTTTGAAATTAAACATGGTGGTAAATTTAATAATGACCGAATGTTACTTTCAGTCTAAAAATTAAGGGCTCCCAGATGGGAGCCCTTTTATAGTCCAAAGTTATTCTAAAAAAAGAATTTAATTTTAAAAAAGTAATTTTACTTATATTAATTTGGTTTGCCCCCAAAAAGACTAAATAAATATCCTTAAATAAAAAAATATTTAAGGTTGTAAGCAGTAAATTTATCATTTTTCAGTAAAAATAAAATTATATAGTGTGAAAAAGATCTACCGGGACTATGAGGTGGCCAGTTCTAAGCCTTTCAGCAGCTTTTTGAAGTTTGCTGCTGCAACTTTGAAGCCAAACCAGATTTTTTGACATACTTCACCCCTGACCGGCATCTCATCGACATCATATTTGCGTCTGAATACAGAAGGTATTCCTTCTACACCAGCTCTCTGGTTGCACTCTTTGATATATTCTTTTTCACCCATTTTTTCTCTCAGTTTTCCTGTTTCATATCGTTGTTCAGTAAAACTGACTGAATTATGTTTTTTGTTGCTTTTGATTCTGCACTCTGATTTTAGTTTGCAGGCAGCACACTTTTCTTTATCAAAGACGGCATAGAATGAATTCTTATCAGGATTTTTCTCCTGATAATCAGGTTCCACATCATTGGCACAGCTTAAAACATTTTCATAGTCAGAATCAAGATTAAAGTTTTGATAATAAGTCATTTTGTCAGCAGCAGGTTTTTTGCCGATTAGTTCACCGGGCATAAATTGAATGCCAAGAGCTAAAGCTTTTTTAGCAAGATCATAAGTGTAATAGGCACCATCCATAAATATTTTTATTGGGTTCTCAATACTAAAGTTTAGTATCTGATCACTGCTTATATTATCTAAAGTATCAGCACTAAAGTCCTGATCAGAATATATATTGGGCTTAAAATCATAGCTTGTGATCACAGAATTATCGTCATCAAAAATTTCCAGTACATTGGCCGTGTAACCGATATTGGCTTCATATTTCTGCCTGAAGGTTGCATCGGGATCACTGGGGTTTTGCAGAATATCGGATTCCAGTTCTGTACCGTCTTTAGCTTCAATATTATCAGGATCAAGATCATCAAAATCATCGTCATCATAATCTGTTTGTTCACCAAGCATTCTTTTTAGAAGTTCAAATTCTTCAGTCTCAGTAATACTGCCGCCGGCAGTAACAGCTGCATCATAAAGAGTTTTAGCATCTTCTAAAAGCTTTTTTAGTTTGCTTTTGCATTCATCATTTTTGGTGCGATAGATAACCTCATTTCTGTGAGACTCTTTTAAATATACTTCTAGTCCTTCAGGAATTAGATCCTCAAAAGATTTAGAGAGCATTTTGATGAAGTTAGCATTAACAGTGTAAACAAGCTCTATTCTGGATAATTCTCTGGCAGAAGAAGAAACCATAAAAGAATCAATTCTTGCTCTGTCACCTTCGATTTCCAGATTATCTCTGATTAATTCAGCCAGGGATTCAACTTCCTGCTGGATTAAATCAATACCGGTTTCTTTATAGTAATCTGTGACCCGTTCTCTAAAATTACTGAATGTATTTTTAGAGACAGGGGGACGTTCTTCACTGGTTAATCTAAGGGCATATTGATATTCCATACTTAGATGGATATTGGCAACTAATCTTTCGTCAGTCAGATCAAAGAGTTCTTTAATTACCAGAGCACTGATAATTATATTAACAGGAGTATTGGGTCTTGAACCTTTATCACTGTAGAGTACGGCAAAGCGCTCTTCATCAATTGCAGGAAAGATAATTTCCTGAAAAGTATCAGCCCAGGAATTTAAAAGATATTCCTGTAAATATTTAGGTAAATCCTTAAAAGAATCGTAAAGACTTAACTGCTGGTGACTGTTGGGGACAAACATTCTATCATCCTTTCTTTGATTTCTTAAATTAATTATATCAAACAAAGACCGTCATCTAAAGGATTATAGCGGATTAATCTAATTAATTTGAAGATGATAAAAGTAAAACTTATTGTTATTATTTGGTTATTAATGAAATTTATTTAGTCTTTTTGGGGGCAAACCTTAATTTATATTTTAAGACTATATTCAGCTCCAGGTTTCAAAACCTGTTTTTGGTCAAAAACTCTAAATTCCAGCTCAGTTTGATTACTAGTAGCTGCCTTTAATTTGAATTGATTTTGATTTAGAGAAACTTTAAATTTTTTCTCTTTATAGTTTAATTTAAATTCTAATTCTTCCCATTCCTGACAGAGAGTCGGTTTAAATGACAGTCCCTTTTTATCAATTTTCATTCCGGCAAAACCATTAACAATTAACTGCCAGATTCCGCCTGCAGCTGCAGTATGAACTCCCCCAATAAAAGTCCCACCACTAACCGCTTTATTAGTACTCATAAGATCTATAAAAGCTGATTTTTTAAAATAATCATAGGTCTCTTCTGCTCTTCCTAATCTGGCCGCCACAATCGCATACTGAGATGGACTCAGAGAAGAACCATGCTGAGTTCTTGGCTCATAATAATCATAATTTGCAGCCAGAACTTCCTCGTTAAAAGTATCATGAAGAGTAAATAACTGAATCACGTCAGCCTGCTTAATTACCTGAGTAAATACAGCTACTCCATTAGGCCAACCCCAGTATTCTTCTTTATCAATTAACCTATCTTCCAGCACTTCAGCTGTTGTATCTTCTAAGTCAAAATATCCATCAAACTGTTCAATTAAATTATTTCCATTTGGTTGGGGCAGATATATTTTTTCTGCTATCTGCTGCCAGGCTGTAATTTCGGAATCATTTAGATTAATTTTTGTTTTTAATTCAGATAGTTTATCGGGATATTCGTTCTCCATTTTATAATAAAAATACAGAGCTTTTTTTAGAGCAAATTGAGTCTGATAATTGGTAAACGCATTATTATCTACATTCTCATGGTATTCATCTGGTCCCAGAAGTCGAATTATCTCGTACTGATCTTTATACTGATTGTAGTAAACTCTGGAATGTAAAAAACGTGCCACCTCAAATAAAATTTCACTTCCATATTCAACAACAAAATCAATATCATCTGTTGCCAGATAATACTTCCAGATCGTATAGCTAATATCCGGAGAAACATGAATCTGCCAATCATTAAAATGATTTCTAATCTTACGTCCACTGATTACATCTTTAAAGAAAAAGGAAGGACATAATTCAGCACCACTTTTACCCGATATCCAGGCATAGAATGCTCCTTCATATCCTAAATCTTTCGCCTTCTTGCGGGCTCCATTTAAAGTATGATAACGATATTTTAGTATATTTTTGGCAGTCTCTGTCTCCGTAAAAAGAAACATGGGTAAATTAAAAATTTCCTGATCCCAAAAAGCAGCTCCCTGATAAGCCTGACAGGATAAGCCACGAGCTCCTATTGGTAAACGTTCACTATGAGCAGGTGTAGCAATAATATTATGATAAAGATTAAATCGGACTGCCAGCTGATCTAAAAGATTCCCCTTGACTCTAATATCCATGAGCTCCCATTTTTTATCCCAGACCGCCTGATGTTCATTTTTTAAAGTTTGATAACCGGTTTTCAAAGCTGAACTGGCATCATTTAAGGCTGCTTTTAAAGGTTCTTCCCGATCATTACTGGAGTAGACAATCATATTTCTATCAAGTTCAATTCCTCCTGCTTCAGCTTCAATATCCATTAAAAGATAAATAGACTTTTTTTCATTTTCAACTTTAAGATTCTGTATTTTACCTTTTTTAAATTTAAATGAAAGAGCTGTTACCAGAGTGATATTACTTTCTACAGTTTCAGCCTTTAAATAAAGAGTATTCTCACTTGAATCATATTCTCCACTAAAATTTTCCAGGTGACTTCCATTTAAATCCCAGACATCCCCGTTTATTCCAAGTTTCAATTCTACCTTTTGATTGCTTAAATTTTTTATTTGATAATTATTGGCTATCAAATGCAAATTAGAATAAGAAGCAAACCTCTCAGAGACAATATTAATTTTTTCGTCATTGATTGAATTTCTTTTAAATATCCCATATTTATAATTAAAATTCAATTCTGTTTCCATCTGATCTTCTCCGGGATAATCCCCCAGCTTTTTCTCATTTAAGCGGACTTCTGTTGCCAGTGCATTAGGAGAATTAGAAAGTTCCCTCCATTTATCATCTGCCATATCATAGGTATCTGTAATTACACAGGCCTGATACTGATTCTTATTCCATTCTTCCAGCGTACCTCTGTAACCCAGATATCCATTCCCACATAAAAGGTTACTCCCATAATGGACTAATTGTTCCTCTTTTAAACTCTCAATCTTTAAATTCCAGCCATCTTTTATTTTAAAAAAATCTTCATGATTCAATTTTATACCTCCTTAACAATAGTTGAGGGACTTATAAATATCCCGGTTATTTTCTCTTAAAATTTAACAAATAAATTAGGCCACCAAATTATAGTTCTCCTGTAATCTGATGGCCTGATTTTCTCTTATTTCTAATCAGACTTATATTATATTTTTAATTTTTAAGATTTAAAATTATCTAATCCCATATTCTCATATAATATAATACAATAAATATCCAAATTATCCTTTAACAGCACCTGCAGTTAAACCTGCTACAATTCGCTTCTGGAAAATTAAGACCAAAACCACAATTGGAATTGTAACTACAACAGCTGCAGCCATTATCTCTCCAAAAGGTTCCTGGCGAGCAAACTCACCGGAAAAATACTGAATAGCTACCGGTACAGTTCTCGCTTCAACATCTATCGAGGTAAATGTTAAGGCAAATAAATACTCATTCCAGGCCTGAATAAAAGATAATAACCCTGTTGTAACAAGAGCCGGTGCAGTAAGCGGCAGCAAAATCATATGGAAAGTTTGAAATGGAGTTGCTCCATCTACCTGAGCTGACTGCATAATTTCATCCGGCAAATCCCGGAAAAATGAAGTTAATACCCAGGTTGTAAAAGGTAGGGTAAATAAGAGATATGTAAAAATCATACTTACCCTGGCACTTAAGTTTAAAGCATTAATTACGGCGTATAATCCTGAGAGAACAGTAACCTGAGGAAACATAGTCATTGCCAGTATTGTATATAAAGCAGGAGCTTTACCTTTAAAGCGAAGCTTCCCTAAAGCAAAAGCCGCAAAAGAACCGGTCAACAATGCTAGAATTGTAGTTGAAGTTGCTACAATAGTACTGTTAATCAAACCTCTAATAAATCCGCCATTTGTAAAAATAGCTTTATAATTTCTGGTAAAAATCGATATTTCACCTGTATCAGGATCTCTAGGAATCAAAGTAGCTGGTGTCATACTTAACTGGGCTTCAGTTTTTAAAGAAGAAGATATTGCCCAGTAAAATGGAAATAATAAATATATTACAATTATGGCCAGCACAAGGTAAAAAAGAACCTTTTTAAGTATTTTTTTCTGATCTCTTGTCATTCTGTATCAACTCCCAGGGATTTCATATAAAGAATAGCAAAAGCAAAAATAATGATGAAAATTATAACACCTATTGCAGATGCCATTCCCATTTTTCTGGCTGAAATCAATTGAAAATAATTAAAACTTGCCATTGAATATCTCTTCTGTGACAGCATAACCTGAAAAACATCAAATACTCTTAGAGCATCCAGGGTTCTAAAAATTAAAGCAACTGCCAGTGAAGGTTTTAATAAAGGCAAAGTAATATTAAAAAACTGTCTAAATTTACTGGCTCCATCTACTTCAGCAGCTTCATAAAGTTCGTTTGGAATTAACTGTAAACCAGCCAGAATCAATAATGCCATAAAAGGTGTTGTTTTCCAGACATCAACTGCAATAATTGCTGGCAGCTGCAGATTGGCACTACTTAAAAATGAATAGCTGCCATCGATCAAACCAAATCTATCTCCCAGCATATTAAACAGTCCTGCTCTGGTTGGCTCAAACATCCATTCCCACATTCTTGCAGAAACAACAGTAATGACCGCCCAGGGAACTAACATAACTGCTCTCATTGCACCTCTACCTTTAAATTCACTGTTAACTACTAAAGCAACAATTAACCCCAGCAATGTCTCAAAAAAGACAGAGAAAAAAGTGAATACCAGAGTATTCCAAACTGACCTAATAAAATCAGGTGTCCTTGCTCCTACAACATACTTGTTGCCAAAAAAACTGAATTCAAATGCAGGTCGATAGAGATGAGGATCTCTGGGTAAAACTCTTATTTAAAATCTTTACTTTTAATAAGATTTAAATATTCTGACCAACTAAATTGACTTAAGTTAAGCTTAATTTTTTTATCCTGTAATTCATTCTTTATTAAATCTGCAATTACTTTATTATTTTTAGAATCATTACTCACTAAATTAAGTTGTTCGGGATAAGCCTCATCTTTTAAATTATTATCATTATTTTTTTTAACCAAATTATTAATCTGGTCAATATAAGAAGCTTCCTTTGAATACTGAAAAGGAAAAATAAAACTTAACAAGTCATCATTCTGCTCCAAGTTAATCTCATTCAGGCTGTTTCTTAAATATTCTTTGATATTTTGATCACTGATAACTTTTTTTAAAGAACTATTGTAATTATAACCAAGATAATAATAAATATTTTCTGCTGTTTTTTTGAGCTGATAATTATCTGTCTTTTCAAGCTCCGAATACTTTTGGTAAAGTTCCGAACTCAATTGATAAATGTCATAATTGTGATATTCTTTTATCTCAGACTCATTAGCAGAAAAATCAATTTTTATTCTATCTAAATAGGGTAATCTCTCTTTGCGATAATTATTTTTCCAGTAATTATCAAATTTTTTTAAAATAATTTGATCTGGATTAAAATTATTTAATACAAATGCTCCTGTACCAATTGGCTCCATAAAAAATTTAGAATTATTTAGTACTGCTTGTTCTGGCAAAACAACAGCAGCATTTTCAGTTAAATTATAAATGAATGGAGCATAAGATTCTTTAAGTTCTATTTCCAACAAATAGTCATCCAAAATTTTAATTCCTGATATTTCTTTACTCCTTCCCTGCCTGTATTCTTCATAACCTTTAACCTTATTCAACAGATTAGCGTAAGGAGATTTATTTTCTGAGGCGGCTAAATATTCTAGAGACCACTTCCAGTCTGCTGCTGTTACTCTTCTTTTGGATAAAGAACTTAGAGCTCCATTAATCTGAAAGGGATGAAAATATATATTTTCTCTCAACTTAAATCTAAACACTCTGGCCTGATTATTGATTTCCCATGTTTTGGCAAGGTTAGGAATTAGCTCTCCTTCTGCATTCAAAGTAACCAGACTATCAAAAATTTGCTGACTGATTATTTTTTCCGCTTTATTTGCTGCATAAATTGGATTTAAATTGATTGGGCGCTGCTGTAATTTAATATTCAGTTCCCCACCATAGTTAGCTGCCTGAATAGTAAATGAAAATATGAACAAAACCATAATTATTATCAAAATCATTTTAGGATATCTCATTTTTTTACCCCTTTATATTTTTATAGTAAAAATAATTGTCTGCTCATTTTATTATTCTATAAAAACAGAAAAATCCCTGTCTACTAACTAAATTAGCAGGCAGGGATTCAGAAACATCTATATATTTTTACTTTATTTATCTAATAAATGACAGGCTGCAAAGTGGCCATCACCATACTCTTTAAACTCTGGCTCTTTAACAGGACAGGGTTCAAAAGCTTTAGGACAGCGGGGATGGAATCTACAGCCAGAAGGTGGATCTACTGGGGAAGGTACATCTCCCTCAAGTACGATTCTATCCTTCTTCTTTTTCGGATCTGCCTCTGGAATTGCAGATAAAAGAGACTGAGTATAAGGATGCATTGGATTTTTAAATAATTCCTTTTTGTCAGTCAGTTCCACTATTTTACCAAGATACATTACTGCTACTCGATCACTAATGTGTTTTACTACACTTAAATCATGAGCAATAAATAAATAGGTTAAACCATATTCTTTCTGTAAATCCTGCAGCAGGTTTACAACCTGAGCCTGAACTGATACATCAAGGGCAGATACAGGTTCATCTGCAATTATTAATTTAGGATCAACTGCTAACGCTCTAGCTACACCTATCCGCTGGCGCTGCCCTCCAGAAAATTCGTGAGGATAGCGGTTCATATATTCC
The DNA here is from genome assembly GCF_003337665.1 of Halanaerobium sp. ST460_2HS_T2. Lineage (NCBI taxonomy): Bacteria > Bacillati > Bacillota > Clostridia > Halanaerobiales > Halanaerobiaceae > Halanaerobium > Halanaerobium sp. ST460_2HS_T2. Next base: position 22,587 of record NZ_QPJF01000012.1, on the reverse strand, counting down.
TCTCCCAGACCCACATTTTCCAGAATTTCTTTAACTTTTTCGTTTCTTTCCTGCTTATTTTTAGCAAGATTATGGATATCTAAAGGCTCACCTACGATATCTGCAACAGTCATCCTTGGATTTAAAGAAGCATAAGGATCCTGAAAAATGATCTGCATGTCACGTCTGATTGCCCGCATTTCTTTTTTATCTAAATCCATAACATTTTTACCATCAAAAATAACTTTACCTTCAGTAGCTTCTAAAAGACGAAGAATGGTTCTGCCAGTTGTCGATTTACCACAACCGGATTCTCCAACCAGACCGAGTGTTTCTCCTTCTTCTACTGCAAAGGAAATATCATCAACAGCTTTTACATGGGCTACTGTTCTTTTAAAAACACCTGCTTTAACTGGGAAGTATTTTTTTAAATTCTTTACTTCTAACAAATTCTCAGCCATTAGTCTAAAACACCTCGATCCTCATAAATTCTTTCTCCACGTTCTTTTATTTTTTCTAAGTCTTTATATCTCCAGCAGCGTACCTTATGTCCTTCAGTTGCATTTTCCAAAGGTGGCTCTACGTCAAAACATTTACCTTCAGCTAAAGGACAGCGAGTATTAAACTTACAGCCTTCCGGAAAATTAAGCGGTGAAGGTACACTACCTGGAATTGCTTCCAGCCGGTCAACATCTTTATCTAATTTAGGAATTGAGTTCATTAGTCCCCAGGTATAAGGATGCTTAGGATCTTCAAATAATGTATCTACATCTGTATATTCTACTACCTTACCAGCATACATTACTGCTACTCTATCCGAAACCTCAGCAATTACTCCTAAGTCATGAGTAATCATCATAATAGACATACCGTAACTTTCTTTTAGGGAGTTCATTAACTCCAGAATCTGAGCCTGGATAGTTACATCAAGAGCTGTTGTCGGCTCATCTGCAATTAAAAGCTGTGGATCACAGCTTAAGGCCATCGCAATCATTACCCGCTGCCTCATACCACCTGACAGCTGGTGAGGATATTCGTCTACACGCTGTTCGGGCAGAGGAATACCTACTTTCTGCAGCATATCAACAGCCTGACGTCTTGCTTCTTTTCTGTCCACACCTTTATGCAGCATAATTGCTTCCATAATCTGATCTCCAACAGTATAAACCGGGTTTAAAGAAGTCATCGGTTCCTGGAAGATCATTGAAATATCATTACCACGAATTTTTCGCATTTCTTTTTCTGATAACTTAGTTAAATCTTTTCCCTGAAAATTAATTTCTCCAGCCTCTATTCTACCCGGAGGAGATTCTACCAGCCTCATAATTGATAATGAGGTAACACTTTTACCACAGCCAGACTCACCTACAATACCTAAAGTTTCGCCAGGATAGATCTCATAATCAACACCATCTACCGCCTTAACTACTCCTTCTTCTGTATAAAAATATGTTTTTAAGTTTTTAACTTCTACTAAAGCTTCTTTACTCAAAAAATTCACCTACCTTATTAATGGCTAAATTTATAATTAATTAAGTTTTGGATCTAAAATATCACGGAACGCATCACCAATTAAGTTCCAGGATAAACAGAAAAGTGTGATTGCAACTCCTGGAATAACCAGAGTATACCAGTAATGAAGTGGGTCACCCTCAACTCCCAAGATCCAGTTACGAGCAAAAGAAATCATCTGACCCCAGTCAGCATAGCCTTCTGGTGCGCCTACCCCTAAAAAGCTTAAAGTTGAGGCGGTAATAACCATAGAGCCCATTCTCATTGAAGCCTGAATTACAACCGGGAATATTGTATTTAGAATAATATGTCTAAAAATAATTCTAAAATCGTTTGCTCCAAGAGCTAAAGCTGCCTGAACAAACTCATCTTCTTTTACTGATAACACCTGCGATCTCATCAATCTGGCGGTACTCATCCAACTAAAGGTGATTAAAGCAATCATTACATTCGTTATACCCTGTCCTAAAATAGTTACCAGTACTATTGTGGCAATAATAAAAGGGATAGACATGAAGACATCTGTAATTCTCATAATGACTTCATCAATCCAACCACCATAATAGGCAGCAATTGTACCAACAATGATCCCGATAGAACTACTAATTCCAACAACAATCAAACCAATTCTAAAAGCTGTTCTGGTTCCCCAAACAATTCCATAAAATATATCATATTGTCCTTCTGTAGTACCAAAAATATATTCTTCACTTGGCGGCTGTGGTTGAATTGCCCAGCCACCTCTGGGGATTAAATAGGGTTCGTCTGCATCCCGGGGTGGTGCAATCCAGGGTGCAAAAACAGCGACAACAATAAAAAATAAAATAATTAAAATACCTAATAATGAGATTTTATTTTGTAATAAACGTTTTAAAACTTCTTGCCATTCCACTTAAACCATCACTCCAATCTAATTCTTGGGTCAATTACAGCATAAGAAACATCAACAAAGAGGTTAATCAGGATTAATAAAAATCCAAAATATAAAGCTCCACCCAGTACACCCGGATAATCAAGCTGCTGAGCTGAATTAGCCATAAACTGTCCTAATCCTCTTATATTAAAAATACTTTCTACAATTACCAGACCACCTGCAAGTCCTAAAACCATCTGTCCTGCTACTGTTACAACAGGTATTAGAGCATTTCTAACAGCATGCTTATAAACAACAATATTATCAGCTAAACCTTTAGCTCTTGCAGTTCTAATATAGTCCTTTTTTAATGTTTCCAGCATATTTGAACGAGTTATTCTTAATATAAAAGCCCACCATAATATAGAAATTGTAATTACCGGGGCAATCATATGTCTAATAGCATCTAAAACTATTGAAAAATCAAGGTTTAAGATCCCATCCAGAATATATAGACCGGTATAATTTACAAATTCTGCAGATCTGACAATTTCTGTTGCCCAATTCGAAAGCCTTCCTGGTGGCAGCCAGCCTAAAACCCCATAGAAAATCATTAACACTAATAATCCAAAAACAAATGATGGAAACGACCATCCAATCACAGCAAAAATTCTAATAGTATGATCAATAATCTTGTTGTGATGAACGGCAGACACAACCCCTAATATAATCCCGCCAAATATAACAGGTATTAAGGATAAAAGTGCTAATTCGATTGTTGCAGGAAATCTATCAGCAATCGCCCTAGTTACTGGTGCACCTGCTGATTCTGACCAACCAAAATCACCCTGTGCAACTCCGCTAATCCAACGACCATACTGTTCATACCAGGGATCATCAAGTCCATATTTGGTCACCAGCTGATCAATATCCTCTGCTCCTTTTAATTGAGCAGGATCAGTGATATATGTACTCAACCTCTGGTAAGGTCCCAGCATCATAATCATAGAAAATATTAATAAACTTACTCCTAAGAGGATTACTGGAAGTATCAAAAAACGCCTTATAATATAAGAAATCATCCTCTAAATTCATCCTTTCCAACTTTTTTATTATATATACAATAACATATCTGGGGGGTTAAATATCCCCCCAGATATTTATTGTAATATTTTTACTGATTCAATATTACTTGTCTAGTGAGTAGAAGTACTGGCCTGGATCTCTAATTGGATCATAGTACCATCCTTCAACCCAGTCTCTCATAACTACCTGAGCAGATGGCTGATACAGATAGAAATCAAGTGCCTGATCATATGCAATCTGCTGTAATTCTTTATAAATTTCTTCACGTTTTGCTGGATCTGTTGAAGAAATACCTTCGTCAATTAGTGGATCAATATTTTCTTTAGCGAAATTAATATAATCCTTACCTTTGAATCCACCATAAGTTCCGTCACTACCTAAGAAAGGTACAACGAAGTTGTGAGGATCGGCATAATCAGCACCCCAGGCAATAAAACCTAAAGTAAACTTATTAGCAATTAACTTGTCTAAATAAGTAGCCCACTGAATACCGCGAACGTTAACTTTGAACTTAGGATTAATCTGTTCAACATAATATTTCAACATATCAACAGCACTCTTACGCACGTCATTACCTGAGTTATAAAGAATTGTGATTTCAAATCCTTTTTCCCATAATTCTCCATCAAAAGCTTTCTTAAAGTGCTCTTCTGCTTTTTCCAGATCTAACTCATAAGTTGGAGAATTTTCATCATATCCTAATAATGGTTCAGGAATTGGTCCACGTCCCTTCTGACCATCACCATTCAATACATCATTAATGAATGCTTCATAGTTCATTGAATAAAGGAATCCTTTTCTAACATCAATATCACTAAAGAAGTTAGAAGGAATACCATTACCATCTAATTTACCACTGTGAACATCAGGATTACCCTCTGTTACAATATTAAAGTTCATAAGTCCAGCACCCATGTAAATGTTTGGAAGTCCTGTAATAACTTCAACTCCATCCATGTTTTCTACCTGACTCATGTACTGTTTGTCTACATAAACGATATCAGCATCTCCACGCTGTAACATTAACTTACGTGTTGACCATTCATCAATCATTCTAATTATAACTTTTTTAATAGGAGCAGGTTCACGCCAGTAATCATCATTTCTATTTAAGATTACTTCTTCACCATTTACCCATTCTACTAATTCATATGGTCCAGTACCATTCATTTTATCAAACAGTGGATCATCTTCTTTAGTTGGGTTGGTATACTCTGCTATTGAATCTGGCTGACCATCCCAGTCTCCCTGTTCAACAGACCATTCTTTGTCAACAATTGCGCCAAGGCCATTACCCTGAGCAATAATACTTAAGAATGGTGGGAAAGCTTTTGGTAAATGGAATACTACACTATTTCCATCTACTTCAACTGCTTTTTCTAAATAAGCATAAACTTCTTCAGACTCAGCTGCTGTTAAATCAGATGGGCTTTTTTCTTCTCCCAGCACTTCAGTAACAACATCTGCTAATGAACCTTTTTGGAATAATGGTTCATAAATCATCCAAACAGGGCCACCATCTCTATCCTGAATTAGAGCTCTCAAGAAACTGTATTTAACATCTTCTGGAGTTAAAGGATCACCATTCTGGAAAGTAACTCCTTCTCTAATAGGAAACTCATAAACGGTACCATTTTCTCTAATTAAACCATTTTCTTCTGTTGGTACCTCTGTTGCAAGATGAGGCATGAAATCTGTAATATCTCCCTCATTAAATTTAATTAAATTTTCATATACATTATCAATAATCTCTGCACTTGCAGAATCATACTGAAAATGAGGATCTAAACTATCAATTGTTCCCATATTAACTTCAACAAATGTATCAGGATTTGTAACTTCCTGAGCTCCTACTACGGAAAATACTGAAACTACTAATAATAAAGTTAAAAATACTACTAATTTTTTTTGCATACTCGAAATTCCCTCCTAATATTTTTAAATTATCTATACTCTCTTATCTCTAATCTCTTCTCTTTTTAAATTTACACCCCCTTATCAGATGTGTCTGTTGTTTTAAAAAGAAAAACTAAACTTAATAATTTAAAACTTAAATTTTTTACTAACTTAAATTATATAATTATTTACTGAAAAAATCAAGTTGTATCCAACTATATATAATTTTCATACAAAATAAGACAATAATTTCTATTTATGATATATTATTCAGAAAAATTAGCCAAAAGCAGATCGAAAGTAGATAAACTGTATATTTTAAGGTTGTTTTTACTATAGTAATCTTTTGTTGAGATAACTCTTCTCACAAAACTATCTGTTTCTGCAAATGGAAGTTCTTCTTTTAGATCAGCATTCCAGCCGTTATTGATCCATTTTTGAACATTTCTTTCGCCCGCATTATAAGCAGCAATAGTTTTAATAAGATTTTGGTCAAATTTCTGATAGAGATAGCTAAAATACCAGCTGCCAAATTTAATATTCAAATCCGGATTGTCTAAATCTTTTAAACTAAAATTTTTATAACCCAGCTCTTTTGCAACCCAGTTTGCTGTAGCTGGCATCAGCTGCATCAGGCCAACTGCTCCTTTAGGAGAAATTGAATACTTATTAAATCTGCTTTCAACATAAATTATAGCTGCCAGTAGTTCAGGTTCAAGAGAAAATTCTTTAGAATATTTATCAATCTGCTTTTTATATTTAACCGGTTCTAAGTTTCTCCTGATAGTCCAGAAATCAAAATTGCTATTTATGGTGATCAACAATATAATTGATAAAAGAAGAAAAATAATTCCTTTAATTAAGTATTTTCTCACCAACTTAATTTATCCTCCCTTTAGTTAAGCCCTATTTTTTTCAGCCAGAGAGTGAATAATCATTTCTGCAGTCGCCAGATTAGTAGCCAGTGGGATCTCATGTACATCACAGAGTCTCAAAAGAGCACTTACATCGGGCTCATGTGGCTGAGCTGTCAGAGGATCCCGCAAGAAAATCACTCCATCCAGACGATCTTTAGCAATTTCAGCTCCAATCATCTGATCACCACCGATTGGGCCAGAGGCCATTCGTTCTACATCCAATCCGGTCTCATCAATTAAACGCTGACCTGTAGTACCGGTAGCAATTAAACGCATTTTTGCCAGAACCTCTCTGTGTTTTTTCGCAAAGCTAATCATATCTTCTTTTTTTTCATCATGAGCTATCAAGGCAATTCTAATCAATTTATCATCTACTCCCTTCAATACTTTCTCCCAGTTTAAGTCCAGTTTTGTTTTTAAATCTTCTATTGTTGAATTATTTTCAACTACTTTATCAGCCCTTTTCCTCTTTTCTGACAGCGGCATTTGAGAATTTATTCTTTTCAGTGCTTCTTTTCGAGTAAAATTATTCCTCTTTTTTAATCTATTTATCTGCTGTTCTTCTGAACTGGCAATGACCCAGATCTGATCACAGAAACGATCAAGTCCGGTTTCATAAAGTAATGGTGCCATAAAAACAACTATTTCGTCATCTTCTAGATACTGATGTGCCTGTTCTTTCATTTCATAAATTATCAGGGGGTGGAGAATAGATTCTAATTTTTTTCTCTTAACTGGATCAGAAAAAACTATTTCTCCCAGTCTTTCTCGATCAAACTCTCCATCCGCTTTTAATATTTGATCACCAAATTCCTCTACAACCAGCTGCCATCCTTTTTCTCCCTGACGACTAATCTTATGGGAAATCTGATCTGCATCAATAATTCTGGCCCCTTTTTGGGCAAGATATTCTGCTGCTGTAGATTTACCGGTAGCAATTCCACCTGTTAAACCAATAATCATAATAATCCCCTTTCTCTATCTCTATTTTTGACATTGAGGACAAAAATAAGTTGAACGCCCACTAACCTTTATCTTCTCGATAGTAGTACCACAGCTGTAGCATTCCTCTCCCTGACGCTGATGGACCTGCAGCTCTTCCTGAAAGGAACCTTTTTCACCAAAGGCATTAACATAATCACTAAAAGAAGTACCTCCATAAATTATTCCTTTCTGAAGAACATCCCGCATATTATAATAAATCTTTTCCTTTTCAGAATCATTTAAGGTATCAGCTGTTCTATCAGGTTTTATTCCTGCTCTAAAAAGTATTTCATCGGCATAAATATTACCAATTCCAGCAACAAAATGCTGATTTAAAAGCAGTGATTTAATGATTGCTCTCCGACCTACAAATAATTTCTTGAAATCTTCCAGATTCAGACTATCACTCAGAGGCTCAGGTCCCAATTCTGCCAACCCTCCTGCCTGTTCAGGGTGGTTTTTATCTATTAAATAAACCCGACCGAATTTACGGATATTGTTAAACCTGATTTCCTGTCCATCATTAAGACTAAAAATTACATGAGTGTGTTTATCTCTAAATTCTTTAACCTCTTTAACCAGAAGTTTACCTGTCATCCTGAGGTGAATTATCATATTTTGATCACTGTTTAATTCAAAAATAATATATTTACCTCTACGATTAACAGCTTCAATTTTGGAACCAATTAATTTTTCTTTAAAAGCAGAAATATTTTCTTCCGGATAGGCAATCATATTCTTTTCTCTAATTTCTACTCCAGTAACTACTTTATCTTCTACCAGAGGTCTTAAACCCTTAACCACTGTTTCAACTTCTGGAAGTTCAGGCATCTTTATTCACCTCATAATCCTTTTTATCTCTCCAGTTTTCCCCTGTCTGAAGATCAACTAAAAGTGGAACATCCAGTTTAGCTGCATTTTCCATTTTAGCTTTTATTAATTTTGCTGCCGGTTCTAAATCAGATTTTGCCACTTCAAATACTAATTCATCATGTACCTGCAGTAGAATATTCAGGTTTAAATTCGCGTTTTCTAAAGCATTATAAACATCAATCATTGATTTTTTCATAATATCAGCAGCTGTCCCCTGAACCGGTGTGTTAATTGCTGTTCTTTCAGCAAAAGAACGTCGATGATAGTTACTACTATTAATTTCTGGTATATAACGGCGGCGGCCAAACATAGTCTCCGCATAACCACATTCTTTAACTCTTTCGATTGTCTGATCCATATACTTTTTAACTCCAGAAAATCGATTGAAATATTTATCAATATAATCCTGAGCTTCCTCAACTGGAATATCCAGGTCCTGACTTAAACCATAAGAACTCATTCCATAGGCTATACCAAAATTGATAACTTTTGCATGTCGGCGAAGATTGGGAGAAACTTCTTCTGGTTCTACCTCAAAAACCTCACTTGCCGTTTCGGTATGAATATCAGCACCGCTATTAAAAGCTTCTTTAAGTTTTTTATCACCACTCAAATGAGCAAAAACTCTCAACTCAATCTGAGAATAATCTACCGCCAGCAGTAACATATCTTTCTCCGAAGGTATAAAGGCCTTTCTAATTTCTCTACCTTCTTCAGTTCTGATTGGTATATTCTGCAAATTAGGATCTGTACTACTTAAACGACCGGTAGCAGTTACCATCTGATTAAAAGAAGTATGGATTTTTTCTGTTTCCTGATTAATGAGTGGTGGTAGGGAATCGACATAGGTTGATTTTAATTTTGATAACTCTCTGTATTCTGAAATAAGTGGAATAATCTCATGTTTTCCTTCCAGTTTCTCTAAGACACTGGCATTAGTTGAATAACCAGTTTTTGTTCTTTTGATAACTGGCAAACCCAATTTTTCAAATAAAATTTCTCCCAGCTGTTTGGGGGAATTCAAATTAAACTCTTCACCAGCAAGTTGATGTGCTTTTTCGGTTATAATATCAAGTCTTTCGCCAAGTTTTTCTGAAAGATTATTTAGCCAGTCTCGATCAACTTTAACACCATTATATTCCATCCGAGCCAGAACTTTAATTAAAGGTAATTCGATCTCATTATACAATTTAAGCAGCTCATCTTTTTCTAATTTTGGCATTAATTTATCTCTTAAATCAAAAAGCCTGGAGATTTCGATTAGCAGCTTCTCTTGCTCTTTAATTTCTTCAAAACTAATTGTTAATTCCTGACTTAATACTTGCTCCAGCTCAGGCAGAGATGAGGATGGCTGCAGTAAATAATAGGCAAGCAGTGGCTCAAAACTAATATTCAAAATCTCTAGCTCATGTTTTAATAAAGCAAGAGATGCTTCTTTAGCATCAATGATTAGTTTTGCAATCTCTTTTGCTGACAGAATATCCTCTATCAGAGGATCTATTTCTTTATCTTCAACCGGATAGGAATAAATTTCACTTTCAGATTTTAAAGCAAAGTAGATTGCTTCAATTTTACCCTGAATTGCTTTGGTATTTTTTTTCAATTTAACTGCTACCGCAATTTCTCCTGCCTTAACTGCTTTTTCTTGTAATTCTTTTAATGATCTTTGATTTAAAGTAATAATTTCTAAATCTGAAAATTCAACTGCTTCTTTAAAGTCAAAACGATCTAGCAGAGAAGTAAAACCGAGTTTTTCAAACTGTTCAGCAGCTTCCTTATCATCATAAGAATCCAGGCGGCATTTATCAAAATTAATCTCTACAGGAACATCGCGCTTAATTTTACCCAGTCTGTAACTCATCCTGGCCTGATCTGCATATTTTCGCAGATTCTCTTTTCTCTTTTTACCTGAAACCTGATCAATATTAGCGAGAATTTCTTCCATAGAGCCAAATTCTTTTAATAGTTTTAAAGCAGTTTTTTTGCCAATGCCAGGAACTCCAGGAATATTGTCAGAACTGTCACCCATCAAACCTTTGCGGTCTATTAATTTTTCTGGTGGTAGTTCATATTTTTCCATTACTTTTTCCAAATCAAATTTAACTAAATCGGAAATACCTTTCCGGGTATACAAAATATTTACATTATCTGAAACCAGCTGCAAGGCATCTCTATCGCCTGTAACAATATAAACCATATATCCTTCTTCGGCCGCCTCTTTTGAAAGTGTTCCCAGTAAATCATCTGCTTCAAAACCTTCTTTAGCGAGTATTGGTATTTTTAATTTTTCGATTGTCTGCTGTAAAAGAGGAATCTGTGGCACCAGTTCTTCTGGCATTTTTTTTCTGGTCCCTTTGTAATCCTCATATTCTTCGTGTCTGAACGTTGGTGCTTTTTTATCAAAAGTAATAATCATTCGGTCCGGATTCCATTCATCAGTAAGACTAAATAGCATTCTTACAAAACCAAAAACCGCGTTAGTATATTCTCCCTCATCATTGGTCAGTAATGGTAGTGCATAAAAAGCACGGTGGGTCAAACTGTGCCCATCCAGTAAAAAAAGTGTTTTTTTCTCCTTGTTTTCTTTATTTGCCAAAAATATCATCTCCTAATTAAACATCTATTTAAACTGATTTTTGATCAATCATTTATCTTATTTTTTTGATTTAATGGTAAAATAATAATAAATTTTGTGCCTTTTCCTGTTTCACTTTCAACATCGATATCACCACTGTAACTTTCGACAATCTGTTGCGCAATAGCTAGCCCCAGACCGGAACCCTGATTATCTTTTCGGGTTCGCGATTTATCTGCCTGATAAAATCTATCAAAAACAAAAGGCAAATCTTCTTCCGGAATCCCCGGTCCATTATCTGCTATAGAAAAATAGAAGTTATTGGAGTCAACCCTATCAATTTTGATTTCTATTTTACCCATCTGCGAAGTAAATTTAATTGCATTATCCAGAAAAATACGCAGCAGCTGTTTAAAGAGATTCTGATCTCCATAAAACTCAATTTTGGCTTCTTCAATAAATTTTAACTTAACTTCCTTTTCCACCAGCTCAAACTCTTTAATTATTTCCTCAATCAGACTATTAAATTCAAAAAGTTTTTCCTCTTTTTTTAGTTCACTATCATCACCGCGAGCTAAAAGAAGTAAATTTTCCATTAACTGTTTCATATTAACTGTTTCTTTTTTAATAGCCTCAATTGCTTCATCCCTAACATCTTCTCTCTCTTTACCCCAGCGATCAAGTAAATCAACATAACCTTTTATTACAGAAATAGGTGTCCTGAGTTCATGAGAAGCATCAGAAACAAATTGTTTCTGTCTCTGAAAAGATTTTTCCAGACGATCAAGCATCGAATTAAATGTCAGAGCAAGTTTTTTTAGCTCATCATCAGGCCCACTAACCTCCAGCCGACGTCCTAAATCACTGGAACTAATTTCTCTAGCTGTCTCAGTAATTTTGTTAATTGGTGACAGCATTTTCTTAGTAGTAAAATAACCTAAAAAAACCGAAATTAAAGCCCCAATTCCAGCTGCAATAGTCAAAACAATGATTAAAAAATCCAGAAAGTTTTTTTCAAAAGTAATATCCCTAACTACCTGAAGATAACCTCTTGAAAAGACAAAATTATTCATTGGTATTGTTTTAACTGTAAGCATTTTTGAACCAGAACGAAATTCTTCAATTTTGGCACTGATTGGTATATCCATATCTTCCAAATATTTAGATTGAGCATTAACCTGTCCATCTTTATCAAGTACTCTAAAAAAAATATTTTCCTCACTACGACTTATCTGCTGCAGAAGATCGGTATCAAAAAAATTAACTGGATCTCCAATACCAGAAAACTGCGAAAGAACAAGCTCAGTAGTATTATTGATACTTCTTTTAATATTATCATCAATAAAACTGGACAGAAAAAAGTAAATTGAAAGATTAATTAAGAAAATTAGCATCATAAACATAAAAGCATATAATATTGTGATCTTCCAGGAAATTTTACTTTTTTTACTCACAAAATCAAACATACTTATCTGACCTCAAAACATAGCCAACCCCGCGAACAGTATGGATTAACTTTTGCTCAAAAGGATCATCTATTTTACTGCGTAAATAACGAATATATACATCAACTATATTGGTTTCTCCCGTATAATCATAGCCCCAGACATTATTTAATAATTTATCTCTACTGACTACAATACCTTCGTTTTTGACTAAGTAAACTAAAAGATCATATTCTTTTTTCGTTAATTCTATTTCTTCTCCAGCTCTTTTTACTACATGAGCATCTAAATTTATTTCTAGATCAGCAGTCTTAAGAGTATTATCTGATTCAACATTACCCTCATCTCTTCTTAGATGGGCACGAATTCGAGCCAGCAGTTCTTCAATTTCAAAAGGTTTTGTTAAATAATCATCTGCTCCTATATCAAGACCTTCTACTTTATCATCCAGCTCAGATTTAGCAGTCAGCATAATTATCGGAATATCCGAAAATTCCCTAATTCTACTGCAAACTTCAAAACCATCAAGCCCGGGCAGCATGATATCCAATAATAGCAGATCATAATCATCTTCTTTAAGTTTATTAATTCCATCATAACCATTATCAAATTTTTTAACCTGATAACCCTCATGCTCAAGTTCCAATTCTACAAAACGAGCAATCTGGACATCATCTTCAATTAACAGTATTTTTTTCTGCAATTTACTCACCCCTCTTATTATATCAATAAAATAATAAAATTTAAAATCTATTATTATAATTTACTAAATCCCGGACCAGATAAGGCCCGGGATCATTCTGAAAAGTATAATCCAATTTAGATATTTAATTAAACATCATTAGGCTTATCACCAATTCGGCCAAAGAGAATTTTGCTCTGACCATTTCTAATTACTTTAAACATAATCTTATCTCCAACTTCTTTTTTGGTAATAATGTCACTGACATCCGAAGTTGAATTAACCTGTTTTTGGTCTATCTCTGTAATGATATCATAAGTCTGGATACCAGCTTTTTCTGCCGGACTATCCTTATAAACTTCAATAACTACTACACCTTTTTGATCCTCTAAACCAAAGTATTCCTGTACTTCTTTAGTGATTTCGCTAAAGGCAATTCCAACCCATGGTCTTGTTACTTCGCCAGTTTTCTGTAATTCTGTAACAATATCTTTTATTTCATTCACAGGAATTGCAAAACCAATTCCCTGTCCTGCTGCTGAAACAGCAGTGTTAATACCAATTACCTTACCCTGATTATTTAGAAGTGGTCCTCCACTATTACCTAGATTAATAGCTGCATCAAGCTGAATTAAATTCTGATAAGTTCTAACCTGACGATCATCTGTTGGTATTTGAATAGGTCTTCCCAGGGCACTAATTACTCCGACTGTAACTGTATGCTCAAAACCTAATGGGTTACCAATTGCAATTGCCCAGTCTCCGGGATGTAATTTATCAGAATCCCCCATTTCTAAAGGACTTAATTCCTGATCAATTTTTGAAGTATCAACCTTTAGTATTGCCAGGTCCAGACTAAAATCAGACCAGGCTACCTCTGCCGGAATAGGATCTTCAACTCCATTGATTGCAATCTCTATTTTATCAGCTCCATCAATTACATGCTGGTTTGTTACTATATATCCATCTTTTGATACTATAAAACCTGAACCAAAACCTTTTCTTTCACGAGGCTGCTGTTCTGGCGCCTGAAAACGATCACCAAAAAAGAACCTGAAATATGGGTCATTAAACATTTCAGGCAGCTGCTGGCCCCCCGAGCTTTTAATTGTTGAAGTGACTTTTACGACTCCATTATCTGCATTCTGAGCAATATTAGCAAAATAGTTAGTTGCATAAATATTTTCACTTTCCCCATTTTGAGCCAGTACAGCAGGAGCAGCAGATATTACTAATGATAAGACAATAAGAGCCAACAATGATTTCTTTAATAAATTATTCTTTATTTTCATCACTAACACCATCCTTTTAAAATTTGATTTAATTAAAAATACTCAAAACAATTATTATCCCCCGTTTAAACGGGGAATAATAAAACACCTTAAGGAGGGAATTTATTTCTGCTTTGAGTTTTAGCTTTTTAGCCAGACTTTAAAATTAAATATTAACATGATATTACTGATCAATCCAATTTAAAGTAAGGCTTTATTTCAGCTTACAATTATAATATAGCAGAGATAAATTAAAGAATAATTAAGCCAAAATTAAATTTAGATTAAATTACTTTTTGGCCTGATTTTTAACTTTATTCATTTCTTTTTCTATTTCTTCCTGATTACCAAGATAATATTTATCTAAAACATTCATCTCCTGATCAAACTCATAAACTAATGGTCTTCCGGTCGGAATATTGACAGATGGTATATCCTGATCAGAAATTCCATCCAGATGTTTTACTAAAGCCCGCAGACTGTTGCCGTGAGCAGAAATAATTATTTTTTTACCTTCTTTCATTCTGGGCACTATTTCATCTTCCCAGTAAGGCATTACTCTCTCAATAGTCATTTTTAAGCTTTCTGCAGTTGGTAATTGTTCATCACTAAGTTCAGCATATTTTTCCTCATGGCCCGGATAACGTTCGTCATTTTTATCTAAAGCGGGTGGAGGAGTGTCAAAACTTCTCCGCCAGATATGAACCTGTTCTGCCCCTTCCTTTTCTGCAGTCTCAGCTTTATTCAGCCCCTGTAAAGCACCATAGTGACGTTCATTTAATTTCCAGGATTTAATTACCGGTATCCAGTGCAAATCCATAATATCCAGAATAATATTTAAAGTTTTAGTTGCTCTTTTTAAATAAGAAGTGTAGGCTAGATCAAAGGTAAAACCCTCTTTTTTTAATAGTTGACCTGCCTCTTCCGCCTCCTTTACTCCCTGTTCACTTAAATCTACATCTGTCCAACCTGTAAATTTATTGGCCAGATTCCATTTGCTTTCCCCATGACGAACCAGTACAATTTTCATCAAATCACCCTTTCATATTTTAAAGTTTATATTTATTAGCATTATTTATCCTAATTATTATTATAACATTTTAATCCAAAAAGTAGATATTAATTAATTTACAAATTTAAACATCAACAAAACTAACTGTTATTTCCCATTCCGAATTAAGTTCGGCTGTGAGCAGCTGCTTATACTTTTTAAGCTGTTCCGGATTGCGATAACTACCACTTTTATAGTCGATTATTTTAATTTTCTTCTCTGCTCTGTCAACCAGCAGTCTGTCTATTCGATAATGTTTTTCTTCAGCTATATCTTTTTCTTTTAATAAATACTCATTAAAAATCTGATACTTTTTTGAAAAAATATCCGGATTATCTGCAATAAAGATTTGAGCTTTCTTTATTACAGCTTTAATCTTTTCTTCCCCCAGCAGATTTCCATACTTACTTTTAAGCAGTCTGCGGGCAGAAATTTTTTCTTTCTCACTATTATACTTAATATTTTCCAGATAATAATGGAGAGCCAGGCCTTTTAGTTTCTTTGCTGAAATTTTCAAACTGCTGCTCTGCTTTTTAAAATAGGCATATTTTTCTTCATTTTCCTCACTTCTAGGCTCGTGTTTTTTCTGCTTTAAATATTTATTGAGAGGGTTCAACTTATGCTTTCCACTTGAATTATCTTCTTCAATCTGCAGTGGCTCTCCAACCGATTCCTGCTCTAAAAGATCAGTTAATTTGTCTCCCGCAACCGCATTTAAAAGCATCTTTTCATAATAATCATAACTGCTGCCAGCCCACATCAAATCCTGAGCAGGCTTTATTTTTCGAGGTGCTTCTATATATAAATGCAGATCCTTTTCTGCCCTACTCAGGGCAACATAAAGGTTATTAATTTCTTCCATTTCTGCTTTCTTTTCTGCCTTTTCCTTAAAATCATAATCAAGCCAGTCTAAAATAGCAAGGTACTGGTCCTGGATAAACAAATAATCATTTAACTTTTCATATTTCTGATCAAAATCAAGATAAAAATTTATGCCACCACTGCTCATTCCACTTCTGCGGCCTGGATTCCAATAATAATACTCCGCAGGCAGCGAAAGTCCTTTTGCTTGATGGATAGTCATTAAGCTAACTGCATCTTTATTTTCTACCTTCTGCTGTTTTAATTCCTCACTCTCTCTATTTTCAGCTAAATAATTAAGCAGCTCTTTTAAAGAAGAAAAAGAATTTAGAATTTCGAAAAATGAATAAAGATTTTTTAAGCTAAGACTATTATCTGCTGCAAGCCCAAGCAGCTCTGTCTGTTGATAAAGATAGTTTATAATTTCTTGATAATCTCCATCAATTAGTTTTTTAATTTTTTTGAAGGTTTTTATTAAATTATTCATTTTATTTTCCGGCAGCTGCTTATCGTTTGTATACAGCAGCTTAAACTCCTGCTTTAATTCAATTTTTTGCCTAGAGGTGAAATAGTCTTTTAAAAGTTTCTGTTTTTTTAAAATTAATTTTAGAATCTGATTATCAATTTTGACCAGATCACTGCGCAAAAACTTAAGCAGAGAATAAAAATCTCTGTAAGCTGCAAAATATAAAAAATCATAAACTGCCTTCGGCAAGGCTGCCGCAAGCAGTGAATTTCTATTTTCCAAAATGTAGGGCACTCCCTCTTTTTCCAGACTTTCTGCAATGGTATTTAATTCATTTGAGGTACGGGCCAGCACACTAACCTGACCATAATCAGCAGCATATTTTGCTTTAATATCTGCTGCTATCTCAGCCGGGAGATTTTCTTTAATTTTACTGTTTAAGTCTTCTATCTCCCTCTGTTTTTCTGCCCCCAGACTCTCAAAGGTTTTGGTATCAGTATTATAAAAAGCAGAACTGCCACCATAAATCACCTTAGTTAAACCTGAGTCCTTAGAATTAGCCTCAACCGGGTGATACTCCCAATCGACTTCTGATTGTTCAAAAAAATTATTTAAAAGCTTAATTATATTCTGATCACTCCGGTAACAGCACTCCAGCCTTTCGGTTTCAGCTTCTATAATCTCCTCCAGAGAGGCAAATAACTTCTTCTCTCCCCCCCGCCATCCGTAAATAGACTGTTTTTCATCTCCAACAGCAATAAAATCACTGGCCTTTTTAATCAGCGGTCTTAAAATTTTCCACTGAAGAATACTGGTGTCCTGAAACTCATCAATAAAAAGAGCCTTATATTCTCCCCCCAGCAAATCCAGCAGATAACTGCTTGCCTGACCATCTTTAATCAGGCCAATTTTTTCAGATTTTAAATACTTAAAAGTATAATTACTGATATCAGAATGAGTAAATTTACCTGTTTTAAATTTGAGCTGTTCGTAAATATCCAGAACCAGGCTGGCAAAATTAATAATTTCTTTTTCGGCCGGAATTACCTCCTGATTGTAAACTTCTGCAGCCAGTTTTTCTCTAAACAATTGATATTCATATTCTAATTTTTCTTTTAAATCTGCAGTTTTTTGCGCCCTTAATTTATTTCCACTCCAGTAGCTGTTGTTTAATAAATAGTTTCTTTTCTGGTAAAGAAAATTCTTTTTTTTCGTTCTTGAATTAAGTTCAGGGTACTGTTCAAAAAATGGAAGACCGGCTTTGACAAAATAGGATGAAGAAAATTCTTCTCCTCGTAATTTAGCAACTTCTTTAAGAGTCTGGTAGCTCTCTTCAAATAAGTCAGATATCTCTGCCTGTGGTAATTTTTCTTTTAACTTTAAATCTGATGATTCTAAAAGCATAAATTTCCAGGCGTTGTCAACAATATCTCTAATAAATTTCAAATAAGGCTCCAGATTCCGGGCACTGTTGGCTTCTAAAAAACTCTGCATACTCTCATAGTAATCCTGATTATTCAATATTATTTTTAATAACTCTTCTATAATCTCCTGATTCTGGCTGTCATCTATAATCTGGTAGTTATAGAGAGAAAGATAGGGGGCAATTCCTCTATTAAAAATTTGATTTGTAAAAGCATCAATGGTAAATATTTTTATATCCTCATCATTCAAAATCATTTTACGATAAATTATTTCAAGTTTCTCCGGCTCAACTTCAAGCTCCGGATAAATATCTTTAAGTGAATTGATTATATTTTTCTTTTCCGGGCCCTCAGTAATTATAGCCCGCAAATGGTCCAGAATTCTATTTTTAATTTCTGCAGTTGCTTTTTTAGTAAAAGTCATAACAATAATTTCCGAAAAATCTATCCCATTTAAAAGTGCAGCCAGATATTCCAGAGACAGTCTGTACGTTTTACCTGTCCCGGCACTGGCTTTAATTACTTTTTTCATCACTTAAAACCTCCACTCTGCAAATATCTCTGTAAGGGCAGCGCTGACAGCGAGACTTATAAATACGCTTATATTCTCCAGCTGCAAAAAGTTGTTCTGTCAGTTCTTGCAGCTCTGCACCCAATCTATCTTCTCGTTCCCTTTTATTATATGAGTATTCCATAGCCTGATCAAAGACATTATAGATTGCCTTTCTACTCTCAGACGGAAGTTTTTCCGGATAATTCTGGCGCAGAAAAAGTGAATAAAAATCAAGCTGTTTGCTGTCTCCACTGCCTGTTTTAAAGTCAACAATAAAATATTCAGCCTGTTTTAGTAACAGCAGATCTATTCTACCGGAAAGATAAAATTCAGTCTGTTGAGCTGAAAAATATTTCTGGCGCTGATAGTTCCATTCCGGCCATTCTACCAGAACATCCTGATAATCTTCGGGCAAATATTTATGCAGTAGTTCTGAAAAGTGGATAAAAGATTTTTCCAGACTTTTAAAAATGATCTTCCGATAATAGTTTAAATAATCCTGATCAATTTTCAAATTATTATCTTCAATTACCTGCTGAATAATTTTTTTTCGGCTCTCTGCGGGAATCTCCCTGGGAGCAAGATTCTGCTCTCTGGCATAAATTATCAGCTCACCAAAAATCTCATGGGTTAAAATCCCTAGCGCCATTAAAGAAAGAGAAGGTTTTATCTCCAGAGAGGTATCAAGTTGAGCCAGCTGCTCCAAATAAAAGCGATGATAGCAGTCTTTTAAATATTTATATTTATAATAGCTAAAATTAAAGCTGCTGCCAAAATCTTCTTTTTCTACTTTTAGATTCTGATTAAAACCAGCTGAGCTATTAACTTTTAAATCTACTTCAGTCTTATAATTAAATAAATTATTTAAAATTTCTTTTTCACTCAAGCTGTTTACTTTACTATCTTGATAGTTCAGGCCATATTCTAAAGCAAGTTCTTCCAAAATAACTGCAGGTGAAATATTCTGATCTTCATTCTCTACAGTATAGATAATACTCTGATCAGCATTCAAAATATGTCTTAAAAACTTATATTTTTTTAAAAGTTGATTTTTGTGCTGTAAAAACAGCTTATTATTTCTAAGTTGTTTTTCACTTAAAAAGTAAAGACCATCATTTTTTTGAGCAAAATTATCCTGAATTAAATTATTTACCAACAGCTTTTTGCGCTTAGTTTGAGGAGCTTTTTCCAGATTTAAAAATTCAGCTGCCTCATCATTTTTACTGAGGGAAATAGATTTAAAACTTAAGTGATTTAAAAATAAGGAAAAAAGTCCAGCTCCCTGATCAGCATAATAATCATTCCAGCTTGAAACTATACCCATTTCTTCGATGCTTTTCAGCTCCAGCAGGCTGTCATTAAATTTCTCTGCTGTTTCTTTAGCTTCTTTATCAAGAGCAAAATCTGAGATTTCCGTTAGTAACTCACTTAAATCTGAAATATTTTTGATCTTTCTCAATTTCTTAAGAAAATGATAAAGAGGTTTTAAAGCCGGAAGTTCTAACTCAATCAAATCCAAATCGAGATAATAATAGTCATTACGCAGAAGGTTTTCTATTTTTTGTAGACTTTCTGTCCCCAATCCAATCCATTCTTTAAATAAACTCTGAGTAGATAAATCATAGAGCTCTTTTAATTCGATTAAAATTTGGGAGGATTTTTTTCCCTGTTGGTAGAGCTGATAGAGGGATTCCAGCAGCCTATAAACTGCAGTTTCACTTAAGCTCTGATAGGAATTAAGATTTAAGTGGTCACTTAAAATAGCAGCTGAATCAATTTCTCTACCTGCATCCAACAGCTGAACCTCTTGGCGCGAATTTTCTTTCTCATTTAAGAGAGCTGCCAGGCCTTTAAGCTTCGAATTCAATTTTTTAATTTCAATAATATTTGTTTTTTCCGGTAAAGTTAGCTTTTCAATTTCTAATTTTTTTTGATTGAAATCCGATTTTTTGAGCTGTAGATGAAGCTTAACTTCAAATTTCTGAGCTATCTCCTGCAGTAATTCTTTAAAATAAGGAGTAAAATCCATTATGTTGAATAAATTAATCTTTTTAAACTCGCTTAAAAATTGTAAATTTAATTTTTTCTCTTCCCTGAGCAGAAGCTGATCAACAAAGCCAAGTTCCTTTAAGCGTTTTTGATATCTTACTTTAATACTTTCCAGTCTTTCTACTCTCTCCTGCTGCCAGTCTGCCAGACCTTTAATCTGGTCTAGATGATAATCCTGCAGCAGTTTAAAATAAGCAAAAAAGCGAGATGAAAACTGATAAATATCCTGATAACTATCCAACCGCAGCTTCTTTTTTTCCTCTTTTGTTAAAACAGAATACAAAAGCAGGGGAAGTTTTTCTTCTTTAAGCAGAATCTGATCACTGCTCAAGATCCGCTCCTTAAATTCTTTTAGACTAAAAAATTGGCTCTGCTGACTGAGAGGCTGAGGCTGATAATATTTAAGTGCCTCTTTTAAATCATTATAACCGGCAAAGATATAAATTTCTGGCTCTTCCGAAATTATTTCTTTAAATAAGTTTTGATTATAACTGTAATATTTAAAGCTTAAATTATTTTTTAATTCCATAACTTTCATCCTCAATTGAAAATTAATTTTGATCGACTATTTATTAGAAGGTTCATCCAGATAACAAAACTAAAGTAGAGCTAGCTGATAAAAATTAAGTATTTTGCCCAATGATTTCTAAAATAATAATTATGACAGCACCGGCTGCAAATGCTGCCAGTCCCCCAATATTAAAGCTTGCTGGAAATACAGCTGCTGAAGAGCCCAGAATTAGACCAGTTAAAATAACCATTATTTCTTTCTGATGTTTCTGCAGCAAATAGGAAAAAAGCCAGGCAAAAACTAATAAACCTGCTGCTACACCCGCCCCAAACACAATTAAAATTAAGAATTCCAGATTATTGATTGCATTTAAAACCGGGTGATAAACTCCCATTAAAATTAAAAGAGTCCCTCCACTAATACCTGGCAAAATCATTGCTATACTGCCAAAAAAACCAGCTATAAAGAAAAGCATTAATCCTTCTGCATTTAAAAAACCAAACTGAATTTCTCGGGCAAAAAGGAGGGCAAAAGCAAAGGCTAAAACCATAACCAGAAGTTTTAAAAAGCTTAAATGCCCAATTTTTTTATATGTAGAATGGGCTGAGGTAATTACCAGACCAAAGAGAAAATAATTTACAAACAAAGGTTGGTTTTGATAAAGATCAGTAATCACAGCTGAGCCAAATAAAACACCCACTGCAGCACCTATTCCAATGACAAAGAGCTTCTTGATTTTAATATCTTTGATTGCATTTATTAAAGTTTCATAAATATTTAAAACCAGAGCCAGTGTACCTCCACTCACACCGGGCAGAGTATTGGCCAGTCCAATCGGAATTGACTTGAAAAATAAAGATAAATATGAATTCTTTTTTGACAAATAAATCTTCCTTTCAATTTTTATTTTTAGATAGCTTTAATTCTTCTCTACTTAATATTATTCAAGATAATCAGTGTTTTTACCTGCCTTTAAAATAAAAAAGCTCAACCACTGGCTCTCTGACAGAAGTTGAGCTTTTTTGTAGATTATTATTTTAATTTTATTTCAATACGCTATAAGTAGCTGATACTCTTTTATCTCGCTATAACTTCAGTTCGGTAACCATCTGGGTCTGTAATAAAATAATATCCTGAAGAATCTTCACTTAAACTTTTGAGGTCACCAACTTTATAACCAGCCTCTTGATGACGCTGATATGATTTTTCTAAATCATCAACAACTACTGCAATATGACTGTAGCCATTGCCAATAGTATAGGGTTCTTCTCGATCATAATTATAAGTTAATTCCAACTCAAAACTTTCATTTTGATCTGTTAAATAAACCAGGGTAAATTCAGCTTCCGGAAAATCTTTACGTCTGCTTTCCTTTAGATTTAGAGCGTCCTGATAAAACTCAATAGATTTCTCTAAATCCATAACCCGAATACATGAATGAACGAAATCATAATTCTGCATTTATTATCACTACTCCTTTAATAATTTTTATTCTGATTTTAATTAAGCGAATTTCATAAAAATACGCCTTGATATAACAAAGATTTTAATGATATAAAAAGGGCTTCACCCCATCTTGTCGAATTTAATAGTAGCACC